>JAALLE010000074.1 GCA_011087605.1 Hyphomicrobiales bacterium | reverse complement strand
TCAAATTGTCGCACCTAATGGCAGCAGAAATAGGGTAGCTGAGTAGTTACAAAATATCCGTATCACCCATGTGATACAGCGATTCGCCATTATCAAAGTGAACCACCAATCCGTTTGGCATGCCCAGATAGTGGGAATTGCCGGTTTCGTCGACATTGCCGGAAGAATGAAACGCCTGCACCCAGGTAACGGAAAAACCTTCCGGGTGGATCGTGCCTCCTGTATTGCCGAAGTCGCAATTTTCCAGGCCTTTCGCCTGCAACCACTGGATCAGGTCAAAATTACCGATTACCTGGGCTCCGGTCTGTTCAGAGATCGCCAGTGAATCGCCAATGTGGTCACCATGGCCGTGAGTGAGCAGTATATGCGTCACTCCATCGACCGCATCAGCCCGCTTGTCTTCAGGGAAAGTTGGATTGCCGGTAAAAAATGGATCAATCAAAATCCGTGCATTATCTGTTTCCACCCGGAATGCCGCATGGCCGTACCACGTTAATTTCATCGTCATTGTCTCCGAATCTTGTTACATGCCGGTTATGGCAAAAGAACCTGATCTTACTGTTGAACAGTTTACCTCCCTGCTTCAAGGCCCGGGCAGACAGAATCGCAGCGATAACGGCGATGGCGGCGAGGGCGGCGAGGGCGGCGAGATTGGAAATTCAGCAAAACGCAAAAATGGCCGTATTCTGGGTCTCGACCTGGGAACCAAGACAATTGGCATGGCGATATCCAACTCCAGTTGGACAATTGCCTCACCGGTAACGACGATCCGCCGCACGAAGTTTACAAACGACGTTCGAGAAATGCTGGATTTCGCCAGATCTGAACAAGTTGAAGGCTTGGTCATGGGGATGCCGCTCAACATGGACGGCAGCGAGGGGCCACGCGCCCAGGCAACACGCGCCTTTGTGCGCAACTTACGCAACCATTGTGACCTGCCGGTTCTGTATTGGGATGAGCGCCTGTCAAGCTATGCGGCTGAGCAGGCAATGCTGGAAGCCGACATGAGCCGCAAGAAGCGGGCAAAAAATATCGATCAGATCGCAGCCGCGATCATTCTGCAGGGCTGCCTTGACCGCTTACGGGAAGTTCTGGACGAAAATACAGGCTGACTTTTGGCCACCAGCTGCTGCGCCAGCGGAACGCAGCGATCCCAAGAACCACAAGACTGTCAACAACAACGGCTTTGGCCACCATTAGCGGCAAGGCTTCGGGATCAACGTTCAGCAATCTGCCGTACAAACTGAACACCAAATCATGCATCTCACGAGAAAACATGCGAGTTCCCATATGCCAGTCATTGACCGACAGGCCGTACCAGGCACCAAGCAGCACAATTGGAACAAACCATAATAACAGAAGTACTCGCATCAAATTACCCTATTTGAGAGTCCGCCTACCCATTCGTTACAGTGACGGTCTATCGCCACCAACGCAACGTATACCAATCGTTAAGGTTAATTCAGACACCTAAGGACACACATAGTCAACAATTGCCCTGGCGTCATAGCGCGAGTCCATCATGCCATATGTATTGCGCCAGGGTCGACCTAACCGGCTTTCGGTAAATGCGTCTGCGAGTTCGACGGGCAACACACGCCGCATCTCAGCTGCAGCGGCCGTTAACGCCAATTGCTCGGTCAAAATGCGTGCTGACCCCTCATCTTCCAACGCAATATCGCCGGCAAGGCGCAAAACATCCATTGTCTGGTTTGTGCTGTCACCCATATCACGGGAAATACTTTCCAACACGGTCGCCGCCATATTCGGTGCCTTGCGCAACACCCGCAATACATCCAGGCACATGATGTTGCCGGATCCTTCCCAGATTCCGTTCAGCGGTGCATCACGATAAAGCCGGGCCATGACGCTGTCTTCCACATATCCATTGCCGCCAAGACATTCCATGGTTTCCAGGATCATCGGTGTGGCCGACTTACACACCCAATATTTAACCACCGGGGTCATCAGCCGGGCAAATCCGGCTTCGACATCATCAGTGACCGCCCGATCAAAACTACGTGCCAATCTCAAAGTCAAAGCCTGAGCGGCAGCAACCTCCAGTGCAAGATCGGCAAGCACCCGCACCATCAGGGGTTGATCGATGAGTTTTTTGCCAAACGCCTCGCGGTGGCGGCAATGAAACACCGCTTCCGACAGAGCCGCACGCATTTGTCCGGCAGACCCAAGGGCGCAATCCAGTCGGGTAAGGGTGACCATTTCCAATATGGTACGAACGCCCTTGCCTTGTTCACCCACCAAAGTGGCGAAGGAGTCGACAAATTTCACCTCTGAAGAGGCGTTCGATCGATTGCCAATCTTATCCTTCAATCGCTGAAGCTGCACGCCGTTATTGCTGCCGTCGGGCAAAAGGCGCGGCAACAAAAAGCAGGACAATCCAACATCTGTTTGAGCCAGCACCAAAAATGCGTCGCACATGGGGGCCGAAAAAAACCACTTCTCCCCGTTAATCCGCCAATTGCCACTTTCACCACCATCACCACGTTCGGCGATAGTTGTGTTGGCGCGGACATCGGACCCGCCCTGGCGCTCGGTCATTCCCATGCCGATCGTGAGGCCCTTTTTGGTGCCGGGCGACTTTTGGGAACTGTCATATTCCTTGGTCAAGATCCGTGGCATCCAGTCCTTTAGGACATCCGGCTCGGTCATCAGTGCAGCGATGCTCGCATGGGTCATGGTCAGCGGACAGGTATGTCCGGTTTCCAGTTGCGATGTCAGCATAAATCGCACCGCTCTTGCTTCGTTGCGCACGCCCCGTTCGGCGGGATCGTCGCTCCAGATAGAAGAGGTCAGCCCCATCGCAACGCCACGGCGCATCAAAGCGTGATAGGCCGGATGGAACTCAACCAGATCGACACGTTCGCCGCGGGCATCAAATGATTTCAGTTTGGGTGGATTTTCATTGGCCAGTCTGGCCAGATCGAGCGCTTCAGAAGAGGCAGCCCAGCGACCGTGGCTGGCAAACCCACTAACCACCGATTCGGGCATTTGGCTGGTCATCTGAACCAGCGCGCCGTCATTCAAATAGGCATTGTGTCCGGCATGAATCGGCGTTTGGTTACTCATTGCTATAACAGACTCAGTTATTTCTGCCTGTTACATAGCATCTAAATGACAATTTGCCGATGATTCAGAAATATCGTGCACAGCGACGTAAGATGCTTGCCGTGAACGCATTTCCGACCTAAGCAACACCTTTAATGAAACAATCAAGCAGCACATCGGCCAGCGGCGAACTCAACGCGCCTGCATTTAGGCCTGAACCCTTCAAACTCAAGCACTTGCTGGGGATAGAGGGCATTTCCACCGCAGATATCACTCACCTGCTGGATCGGGCCGATCAAATGGTCGCGATTTCCCGACAGGTTGAGAAAAAGCGCCCTACCCTGTCCGGGCGCACCCTGATCAATCTGTTTTTTGAAAATTCCACCAGAACCCAGTCTTCGTTCGAAATTGCCGGCCAACGGCTGGGCATGGATGTCATTAATATGGCCGTCCAGACGTCGTCCGTTAAAAAGGGCGAAACCCTGCTGGACACGGCAGTGACGCTGAACGCGATGCAGCCCGACCTTCTGGTGGTGCGCCACAGCGCCGCTGGGGCGGTTGAATTGCTTTCCCAAAAAATGGGATGCCCGGTGATCAACGCCGGCGATGGCGCCCACGAACACCCGACCCAGGCCCTGCTTGACGCGTTGACCATCCGCCGTACCAAAGGCCGGATCAACGGATTGACGGTCGCAATATGCGGCGACATTGCCCATTCGCGGGTCGCCCGTTCCAACATTCATCTGCTTAACGCAATGGGCGCACAAGTCCGGGTAATCGCGCCATCTACCTTGTTGCCCGGCCAGATCGAAGATCTTGGGGTAACGGCCTATCGGTCCATGAAACAAGGTTTGCCGGGCTGTGATGTAGTGATGATGTTGCGCATACAATCCGAACGCATGTCCGGCGCCTTCATTCCTTCCTCAAGAGAATATTACCGGTTCTTCGGGCTGAATGCGGAACGGGTGGCTATGGCCAATCCCGACGCAATCGTCATGCATCCTGGTCCAATGAACAGAGGAGTTGAAATTGCCTCGACCATTGCTGACGGAGTTCAAAGCGTGATTGCTGAACAGGTTGAAATGGGGGTTGCTGTTCGAATGGCCGTGATGGAAGCCCTGCAGGCGTCGGCATCGCTGGGAGCGTCAACATGAAGCGCACCATTCGGTCGAAACCGCCCCGCCAGCGGTTGTTTGTCAACGCTCGGGTAATTGATCCGGATCAAAATCTGGATAGTCATTGCGATGTGCTGGTGACCAAGGGGAAAATTGAGGCGATTGGAAAATCGCTGCCCCGTGAGAATTTAAAAAAATCCTGCAAGATCATCGACTGTAAAGGCCTGGTTCTGGCACCCGGCCTTGTCGATGCCCGTGTGTTTATCGGCGAACCGGGTGGCGAGCACCGCGAAACCATCAAATCGGCCAGCCGTGCTGCTGCAGCCGGTGGCGTTACGTCGCTGGTGATGATGCCGGATACCAAGCCGGTGATTGATGATGCCGCTTTGGTGGAATTTGTGCGGCAGACAGCCCGGGAAAAATCACGCGTTCGGATCCTGCCAACCGCAGCCCTGTCAAAAGGACAGCTGGGTCGGGAAATGACCGAAATTGGACTGCTAAATGATGCTGGAGCCGTGGCATTTACCGATGGACGCAATACGGTTGACAGTGCCCAGATGATGCGCCGGGCTCTCACATATGCTGGTGATTTTGACGCCCTGATCATGGCAGCAACCGGCGACGCTTCGCTGGGCGGCGGTGTCATGAATGCTGGCCTCAACGCAACTCGGATGGGCCTGCCAGGCATTCCCCGCGAAGCCGAAATCATTCCGCTTGAACGCGACATGCGGTTGGTCGCCATGACCAGAGGCCGGTATCATGCGTCCACCTTGTCCACGTCTGATTCCGTCGACGTCATATCTCGTGCCCGCGACAATGGTCTTGACGTTAGCGCCGGCGTTGCCGTGGCAAATCTGGCCTTAAACGACAACGACATTGGATCCTACCGAACGTTTTTCCGGGTCTCGCCGCCGTTGCGCAATGAAGATGACCGCAAGGCCATGATCGACGGCATTCGCACCGGAAAGATCGACATTATCTGCTCCAACCATGATCCCCACGATGTTGACACCAAACGGCTGCCATTTGCCGAGGCCGCAGACGGCGCTATCGGTTTGGAAAGTCTGCTTGCCGCCAGCTTACGGTTGCATCACACGGATGACATTCCCCTGATCCGCGTTCTCAACTGCCTCTCGACCGCCCCGGCCAAACGACTGGGCCTGGACTCCGGCACTTTGGCAATTGGTTCACCTGCCGACATGATTTTGATTGATCCGGACATGCCCTGGGTGCTGAAAGAGGACGAACTGCGCTCTCGTTCAAGAAACACCGCTTTTGAGGGCGCCCGCTTTCAAGGGCGCGTCTTGAAAACAATCGTCGAAGGCCGCACAGTGTTTTCTCGTGACCCATGAGTGCAAATGAGAAAGGTTGCAAACGGCCATGCTGATTGAGAACGCTTTTCTACCGCTTTTGGTGGGATATTTGCTGGGCTCCATACCGTTTGGCTTGTTGATTACCCGTTTTGCCGGAGCTGGTGACATTCGCGCTATCGGCTCGGGCAATATTGGTGCGACCAATGTTCTGCGGACTGGTCGAAAAGGGCTGGCAGCGCTGACGCTGCTGGCAGATGCCTTGAAGGGGACTGTCGCAGTATGGCTGTTTCTCGCTTCGGGTGAGAATATCGCGGCATTGGCCGGTCTTGGGGCGTTTGTCGGCCATCTGGCTCCGGTTTGGCTAAAATTCAAAGGAGGCAAGGGAATTGCCGTATATGTGGGTGTGTTGATGGCACTGACATTGACGGGCTTCATCGCATTCGCCGTGGTTTGGTTGGCCATGGCAGCACTATTTAGATATTCATCTCTGGCGGCATTGGCGGCGACGATTGCTGTGCCACTGGCAATGTGGGTTTTGGGCGACCATTCGAACTTTACCTGCGGAATACTGGCCTTGATGAGCGTACTTGCATGGATCAAGCATCATACCAATATTCAACGTTTGCTGAACGGCACCGAAGGTAAAATTGGCAATAAGAGGTGAGCCCCCGCCCCCCAAACTCCGGAGACATTGAGCTATCCGATCAGCAGCGCCTCGATTGGCTGCGCCTTATCCGCAGTGGCAAAATCGGCGCGGCAACCTTCATTGAACTGATCAAACGATTTGGAACAGCCTCAAACGCACTGGAAGCCTTGCCTGATCTTGTCGCCCGCACGGGTGGCGCAAAAATCAATATTGTATCGCAAGATCGCGCTGCCGCTGAACTGGATAGAATCTCCAAATTTGGAGCGCGTATTGTTTGCCTGGGAGAACCTTCCTATCCAGCCGCCCTGCGAGCTGCAGACATGCCACCTCCGGTTTTGACGGTTCTGGGTGATACATCCGTTCTGATGCGTCATTGCGCGGCATTTGTCGGCTCCCGCAACGCTTCGCTGGCTGGAATTAAACTGACTGAGCGTCTGGCCCGAGAAGTTGCGCAAGCAGATTATGTCATCGTATCCGGTCTGGCGCGCGGAATTGATGCTGCAGCCCATCGTGCCAGCCTGGAAAGTGGCACCATCGCTGTATTTGCCGGTGGAATCGACCATATCTACCCATTTGAAAATACCGAGCTGGCACGCAGCATCGTTGAAAATGGGGGGGGCACTGATATCGGAAATGCCGTTTGGTTGGCAACCCAGAGCCCAGGAGTTCCCTCGTCGCAATCGCATCGTCGCAGGGCTTTCCCTTGGTCTGGTGGTCGTTGAGGCCGCGCGTCGTTCCGGTTCGCTGATATCTGCCCGACTGGCCAATGAACTGGGAAGGCTGGTTTTTGCGGTTCCGGGTTCACCCCTTGATCCCCGCAGCGAGGGAACCAACAATCTGATCAGACAGGGAGCCCAACTTGTCACTTCCTCAAGCGATATCATCGAAGCCTTAAATCCTGTCGCCACGATGCCGGAACAGACCGATTACTCCCTCGATGAAAAGGTGCAAACCACTATGGATATTGAAACCGGTGACAAGCAACGCGACCAGCTATTAAGCAATCTGGGATATACCCCGGTCACCGTAGACGATCTCATCAGACATACCGGACTGCAACCTGACTTGGTGCACATGATAATTCTTGAACTTGATCTCGCCGGAAAAATCGAACGACACGCCGGCAATTATGTCTCGCGCATTTAAACTGCAAAATATTCAACGCTTTTTCGAATACTTCTGTACAAAGATGGCTGCCAGTTCCTCGGCAGAAAATTCGTCGTCACCACGACTTTTTCCAGTTTGGGATCTGCCCGTACTGGGACCTTTGCTCATGATATCGGCTGCTTCCTGTTGTGCCATTTCCAGCAAAAGAACCAAAAAGTCACAATCGATCCTGACTGCCAGAACGCCAAGTTGCTGCAACATATTTTCAATATATGAAGCGGTCGCAGTGCGCTTCGCAACAGTCTCATTCCTCATGCACGTTTCTCCATCGGTACGGTCTCCCTCCAGACCAATTGCCCAACCCATGAGAAAAATGGTAAAATATCTCTAATTCCGATCGTCCTTCAATAATCTTGACAGCAAATCACTTCGATTGCAAATAACAATAACTACAACTTAAGGTTGCTGTATTCCTATCTGCCCTGCAGATTTTTATCGTCAAAACACAAACAAGATTTGCGTTTGTTTGCCAAGCGCCTTATGTCCTGCCGCCGTACACCTAATGAAATGAGTGCATAAAATTCATGAAACTGGTCATCGTTGAATCGCCTGCCAAGGCAAAGACAATTAACAAATACCTTGGTTCCGACTACAAGGTTCTGGCTTCTTATGGCCACGTGCGCGACCTGCCAGCCAAGGATGGCTCGGTACTGCCGGACGAAGATTTTGCAATGTCCTGGTCTGTCGATGGCAAAGCCAAACCGCGTCTTACGGAAATTACCAAGGCCGCAAAAACGTCCGACAGCATCATTCTCGCTACCGACCCCGACCGCGAGGGTGAAGCGATCTCCTGGCACGTGCTGCAGGTTTTGAGTGACAAAAAAGTTCTCAAAGACAAAAAGGTCGAACGGGTCGTGTTCAACGCGATCACCAAAAAATCGATTCTAGAAGCAATGGAAAATCCGCGGGCGATCGACGAGCCGTTGGTCAATGCCTATCTCGCCCGCCGTGCCCTGGACTATCTGGTTGGATTTAATCTTTCACCAGTGCTGTGGCGTAAATTGCCCGGTGCCCGCTCTGCTGGTCGCGTGCAATCCGTCGCACTGCGTCTGGTTTGCGAGCGTGAAAATGAAATTGAACGCTTCAAACCGCAGGAATACTGGACAATCCTGGGAGAGTTTCAAAACTCCAGCGGCGCTGATTTTACCGCAAGACTGACCAGTTTCGAAGGTGAAAAACTGCAGCGCCTCGACGTAAAGAACGAGGAACAGGCATCGACAATCAAACGCATGTTGATGCAATCCGATTTCAAAGTGCAGTCGGTTGAAGCCAGGCCCACAACACGCAATCCCTACGCACCGTTCACCACCTCAACGTTGCAGCAGGAGGCTTCGTCAAAACTCGGATTCTCGGCATCACGCACCATGCAGGTGGCTCAGAAATTGTATGAGGGCATAGATCTGGGTGGCGAAACCGTCGGTCTGATCACCTATATGCGTACAGACGGAGTTCAAATTGCTCCAGAAGCCATTGAGCAGACACGCAAGGTTATTGGCGAAGAATTTGGAACGCTCTATCTTCCTGAAAAGGCGAGATTTTACTCGTCCAAGGCCAAAAACGCCCAGGAGGCTCACGAAGCCGTTCGCCCGACGTCCCTGGCACGGATGCCGAAGGAAGTGGCGGGAAAACTGGATGATGATCAACGCAGACTTTACGACCTGATCTGGAAACGCACTATCGCCAGCCAGATGGCTTCTGCGAAGATTGAACGGACCACTGCAGAGCTGCTGGCAACTGCCAATGGCCAGAAAGCCACGATGCGGGCAAATGGTTCGGTTATTAAGTTTGACGGATTTTTGTCTGTTTATCAGGACACCCGCAAAAAAGACGACGAAGAAGACAAACGTCTGGTGCCACTCAGCGAAGGCGAAGCGATCTCGCGCGAAGCAATCAATGCCAGCCAGCATTTCACCGAGCCACCTGCACGTTATTCTGAAGCGTCGTTGATTCGCAAAATGGAAGAACTCGGTATCGGCCGACCTTCCACCTATGCATCGACGCTGAAAACGCTGGCCGACCGGGAATATGTCACCATCGAGCAGCGGAGGCTCACTCCGCAGGCTAAGGGACGCCTCGTTACATCCTTCCTGGAAAGCTTCTTCAACCGCTATGTTGAGTATGATTTTACGGCATCCCTTGAAGATCAGTTGGACCGTATTTCTGCAGGTGACTTGCAGTGGAAAGACGTGCTGCGCGAATTCTGGATGGATTTTTCGGCAGCAATTGGTGAAACCAAGGATCTGCGCATCACCGAAGTGCTGGACAAACTGAATGAGGAGCTTGGCCCCCTCGCCTTCCCCGAAAACGAAGATGGCTCCGACCCTCGTCTGTGCCCGACCTGCAGCGAAGGCCAGTTGAGTCTCAAAGTTGGCCGATTTGGCGCTTTCATTGGTTGCTCAAACTATCCGGACTGCAAATTCACCCGTCAACTGGGCGCTGAAGGCCTTGAACAATCCAAAAATCTCGCCAATGACGGCCCCAAAATTCTCGGAATTGATCCCAATACCAGCGAAGAAGTGAAATTTCTGGTGGGTCGGTTTGGACCCTATGTTCAAAGGGGCGAAGGCAAAGAAGGCAAAAACGCCAGCATTCCCAAAAGCTGGGATGCAAATGAAATTGACTTTGAAAAAGCCCTGCAACTGCTGGAACTACCGCGACTTGTCGGTCCGCATCCTGAAACCGGCAAGGACATTACCGCTCGGTTTGCGCGCTACGGGCCGGTGGTTCAGCACGACGGAAAATTTGGTGCTCTTGAAACCGATGACGAAGTTTTCAGCGTCGGCATCAACCGGGCGGTGGCCGCACTTGCCGATTCTGCCAGCAAGGGTGGTCGCGGTCGTACAGCATCCAACCTGAAAGAACTGGGAGAACACCCCGAACTCGGCGGTCCTGTGACGGTAAAAAGCGGTCGATTTGGCCCTTATGCCAATCACGGAAAGATCAATGCGACACTGCCGAAAGACCTCGACCCTCAAACCATCACCATGGAACTGGCAATTGGCCTGATTGCAGCAAAGGCCGAAAAGTCCGGCAAAAAACCTGCAAAGAAAAAGGCCAAAGCAAAGAAAAAAGCGCCGGCCAAAAAGAAACCCGCCGCTAAGAAAGCGGCAACAAACCCGGCGGAGTAGCCGACAAATGCGCAAAGCTGAGGAGGCCGGATAATCTGCCTCCCAAACTCAATTTTGGAAAGCCAGTCCCGTGGCAAAATCAAAGACGCCCCGGCGGTCCTCCGCCAATCCCAATAAAGGCAAGCGGGCTCCCATACCGACGCGCGAAGAAGTTCTGCAATTCATCACCGAAAATCCCGATAAAAGCGGCAAGCGCGAAGTCGCCCGGGCCTTTGGGCTGAAGGGACAGCAGCGCATCGCACTGAAAGCCATGCTCGGCGAATTGCAGGACGAGGGACTGATCAAGAAGCAGGGCAAGCGTTTCGCAAAGCCCGGCACGCTTCCCTCTGTCACAGTTCTCGACATTACCGCCCGCGATCGCGAAGGCGGCCTGCTGGCCCGACCCGTTCAGTGGGATGAAGATACCGACGGTAAGTATCCCGTTGTTTCTATTGTCAATCACCCCCGTTCAAAAGCCCCCTCGGCCGGCGTTGGAGACCGGATTCTGGCGCGCATATCCACCCCGGCAACTGGCATCGCCCGCGGACGGGTTATGAAAGTTCTCGATCGCAACAAAGGAACCGTATTGGGGGTGTATCGCCCCTATGACGAACCTGAAAATGGGTTTATTGGACGCATTGAGCCAACCGATCGCAAACAGGATGAACTGGTCATCCATGAAAAGAATCTGGCTGAGGCCCTGACTGGTAACCTGGTTGAGGTATCCGTCGTTGGCAAAAACACGATGGGGCTGCGCCAAGCGAAAGTTGAAAAGGTCATTGGCGACCTAAATTCGGAAAAAGCCATTTCCCTGATCGCCCTGCACCAGCATAACATCCCCACCGTTTTTCCTGACGAAGTTATGTCGGAGGCAGACAAAGCCCGCGAAGCGGATATGAAAAAGCGCGAGGATTGGCGCGACCTTCCCCTGATCACCATTGATCCTGCTGATGCTAAAGACCACGATGATGCTGTTTTTGCCGTTGGCGATGATGAACCGACAAATCAAGGTGGGGTAATCGTCACCGTCGCAATTGCCGATGTCAGTTGGTATGTGCGCTCGCGAAGTGCTCTCGATAAAGAAGCCCTGCTGCGGGGCAATTCGGTCTATTTCCCGGATCGCGTGGTGCCGATGCTACCGGAGCGCATTTCTAACGACTTGTGCTCGCTGAAAGAAAATGTCGACCGACCGGCGCTTGCCGTGTGTATGACATTTGCTGCAGATGGACGCAAACTGCGCCACACATTTCACCGCATCATGATGCGCAGCCACGCGCGCCTGTCCTACCAGGAGGCACAGACCGCTATTGATGGCGGCGAGGCACCCCGGGCCGAACCGTTTTTGGAAACTATCCTGAAACCGTTATGGAGCGCCTACGAGGTTCTGAGCCGCGGTCGTGATTATCGCCAGCCGCTTGAACTGGATATGCCTGAACGCAAAATCGTATTGCATGAAGACGGATCGGTGGACCGGGTTGTGATCCCTCCTCGCCTCGACGCCCACAAACTGATCGAAGAATTCATGATTCAGGCGAATGTAGCGGCCGCCGAAACGCTGGAGAAACGCCGCCAACCGCTGATTTATCGCATTCACGATGTGCCAAGCCTCGCCAAACTGGAAAGCCTGCGGCAGTTTCTGCGCACTTTGGCCATTCCTCTGGCCAAGGGCAGTCAGGTCAAACCATCGGCTTTCAACGCGATCCTTTCGCAGGTTGCTGAAATGGACAGCAAGGAATTGGTCAATTCAGTAATTCTGCGATCACAATCCCAGGCTGAGTACTCGCCTGTAAACATCGGGCATTTCGGCCTTAATCTAAAGAAATACGCACATTTTACTTCGCCGATCCGGCGCTATGCTGATCTGATCGTCCATCGGGCGCTGGTCGCCTCTCTGGGGCTTGGTGAAGGTGGACTTACCCTGCCGGAAGAGGAAAATCTTGATGTCATCGCGCAGGAGATTTCAGATTGCGAACGCCGCGCCATGCTGGCTGAGAGACAGACAATCGATCGGCTGATCTCGGTTCATCTGGCTGATAAAATTGGCGCGCAATTCCATGGCAGAATCAACGGAGTGACCCGTGCTGGCTTATTCATCACGCTAAACGATACGGGCGCTGACGGATTCATCCCCATTTCCAAATTGGGCGATGATTATTACGTGTATGATGAAGTGTCGCACCGCTTGATGGGAGAACATTCCGGGCTTATCTACCAGATGGGTGATGAAGTCGAAGTCAAACTGGTTGAGGCCGCGCCGATGGCCGGTGCCCTGCGGTTTGACATGATTTCCGATGGTCGGGATGTTCCCGGCCTGCCCCGCAGCAAAAGAAATCGCTCGGGATCGCCATCAGGTCGACCACGACGTTCCGCCGGTTCAGATAAATTTGGCCGACGCCGTTCTAAAGGAAAAAAGAAATGAGCCTCGAAATTACCACCCCGCAGGCAGACAGCCGGTCGGTGAAGAATGCAATTTTCAAAGGGGTCAAATGCCGTTGTCCCAATTGCGGTGAAGGCCGACTTTTCGATAAGTGGCTCAAGGTTACGCCGCAATGCAATCAATGCGGCGAAGAATTGTTTCACGAACGCGCTCAGGACTTCCCGCCCTATATCACGATTTCGATTGTCGGACATATTGTCGTGACGCTTTTGCTGATTGTGGAATCCAATTTTGATTTGTCGATGAACACCCATTTGATGATCTGGCTTCCGCTGGCCTTCATTCTGTCGCTGGCCATCATGCAACCAGTCAAGGGTGGTGTGGTTGGCATGCAATGGGCCTTGCGGATGTTCGGGTTCGACGGAAACTCGACGAATGACTGAGACGATCAAAAGCGGCATGTCTCGCGATGCAATCGAACGCGCCGCTGTGCTGGACGGCTCAAAGCGCAGCCCCAACATGCCGCCCAAAGATGCTTCCACTTTGATCATTCTGGATGGAACGGGATCAACGGCCAAAGTCCTGATGGGACGGAGGCATGAAGGCCATAAATTCATGCCCGGTCTGTTCGTATTTCCCGGTGGTCGCGTTGATCGATTTGACGGTTCAGTGCCCTCCGGCAGTGAACTTCATCCGGTCATTGAATCCAAAATCTTCGATACTCTGCGTGCCAAACCAACCCGCCGTCGTGCCCGCGCTCTGGGACTGGCCGCCATTCGCGAAACCTACGAGGAAGCTGGTCTTTTGTTGGGCCAAAAAGGCGGTGGTTTCAGCGCCAGGCATCCCGACTGGCAGGCCTTCAGTGATCTTGGCGTCACACCGACTTTGAATAATCTGCGTCTGGTGGCGCGCGCAATTACCCCGCCCGGACGGACACGACGATTTGATGCATGGTTCTTCGTTACCCATGCCAATCACATCGCACATACCCTCAAACAGCGCCCAACCGATGAGTTGCAGGACCTGCACTGGTTGACGATCGACGACGCCTTGCAGCTCGAATTGCCGGTGATCACACTCACGGTGCTGAAAGACCTGCAAACCCGACTGGAAGTTGATCCGAGCCTGGAACCGTCAACCGAGATACCTTTTTACCATTTGAAGGGCAAAAATTTCCTTCGCGACCTGATCTAGCTTGACATTTGGCGGGCTTTGATTAGGAAACGCTACAACGAAAGTGCCGATGGTCCCGTGACCCGTGCTCTTTCACACGCATTTCAAGGAACGCATCATGGCTAAGGCAACCACCATCAAGGTGAAACTGAACTCGACCGCCGATACAGGGTTCTATTACGCCACCAAAAAGAACTCCCGTACGATGACGGAAAAACTGACAATGAAGAAATATGATCCCGTTGCTAAAAAGCACGTGGAATTCAAAGAAGGCAAGATCAAGTAATCCTACCTGACGCTTAACAAAAAGCCGTCCCTGTTGGGACGGCTTTTTTGTTTGTGGGTCATTTTATGTATGAAAAAGGGCGATCGGTCGGCACGAGAAAATACGAGGAGGCATATTCGCGGCCGACCGATCAACTCCTCAGACCCAGGTGATGCGGCGGGCCCGGGTATACCTGAGAAGCTATGTGGGGAATGGTTAGTCCGTCCCCAAATGCAAAATGGATGAAAGCTGTTCGTAACGCAACGGCAACAATTCCAAAACCATTTCTTTAGTAAATTCTTAACCTAAATAGGAATAGTTAACCTGTTGAAAATAAACATATTAATCTATCTTAACGGCACTTATGCTGCCTGCGCAATGACCTGATTTCGGCCGTTTCGCTTGGCTTCATAAAGCGCATCATCCGACCGTTTCAACATCTGCTCGATGCTATCCTGATCTCCAAAACAGGTCGCTACGCCGGCGCTGACAGTAATTGCAATTTGGATACTGCCGTTGGCCACCAAAATCGGGTGAGCAGATATTTCGCGACGAATGCGGTCGGCAACTACAAAAGCCAGTTCCTGATCAGTTTCCGGCATCGCGATGACGAATTCTTCACCGCCAAACCGACAGGCCAGATCCTTACCGCGAATATTTTTCAACAGACGTTGGGCAAAGGTTTTCAAAACATCATCACCCGCCTGATGCCCATAGGTGTCATTGACCTGTTTGAAATGATCAATATCGATGACCACCAGAGACAGTGCCTTGTCAGCAACAACGGCCTTGTTGAACAGGTTTTGCATGTGTCGGTCAAAATAGCGACGGTTGTTCAGACCAGTCAGCGCATCCTTGATCGCCATTTCCATGGTTTGCTGGACGCTGTTGCGCAACCGGTCATTCAACCTTTTGCGTTTAACCTGAGTTCGAACGCGGGCTTGCAGTTCGCTGGTTTCTACAGGCCGACTGACATAATCGTTGACCCCCAGATCAATCCCACGAAGCAACGCAGCCTCGTCACCTTCCTGGGTTACAAGTAACATTGGAATCATCCGGGTGCGGTCGATGGACCGCATCTGCGAACACAACCGCAATGCATCAAAATTCTCGATTGCCAGGGAAACAATAACGAGATCAAAATTTTCGTCGGCGGCCCTGAACAGAGCCTCCTGCGGATTGGTAATAACGACCACTTCATGTTCCCGGCCCAGAGCCGAAACCATTTTTTCATATGAAGAGGCACGATCATCAACAATCAGCATTTTGCCGTCACGGCCATCTTTTGGGTCAACATGGTCCGTCAGCGAATCATCGAGGCCGAATTCACGCCCTGTAGAAACGCGCATCTGTAGTTCATCGGTTACCATTTTCAGCCGGGCAAGGCTTTTGACACGGGTTGTCAGCGCAATATCATTGATCGGTTTGGTCAGGAAATCGTCAGCACCGGCCTCAAGACCCTGCAGGCGGTCTGAGGGCTGATCCAATGCGGTTACCATGATGACAGGCAAATGTGCAGTGCGTGCATCGGCTTTCAATCGACGGCATACTTCGTATCCGTCCATTCCCGGCATCATGACGTCCAACAATATGATGTCGCACAGTCCTGCCCGACATTTCTCCAGAGCGTCGGGGCCGTTTGAGGCGGTAATCACCTCAAAATATTCCGCCATCAGGCGCGCCTGAAGCAGTTTCACATTTGCCAGAATGTCGTCTACTACCAGAACTCGCGCCGTCACTGTCTTTACTCCACTCCTACTAACGAGCGCTTGCGCACCCCCGCATGCTTGCTATCCGTCGCCGAGATAGGATTTGACGGTCTCAAGAAACCGCATCACAGAAATTGGTTTTGAAATATAGGCTTCGCAGCCGCCCTGACGAATTCGTTCTTCGTCGCCCTTCATCGCAAATGCAGTGACCGCGATCACCGGAATACGAGCCAGACTATCGTCTTCTTTCAACCATTTGGTGACTTCCAGACCGGAAACTTCCGGCAGCTGAATATCCATCAGGATAAGATCGGGACGATGGGTCCGCGCCAGATCAAGCGCCTCCAGACCATTGCTGGTCTGAATGGTTTCGTAGTTCTGCGCTTCGAGAAGGTCATTGAACAGCTTCATGTTCAACTCATTGTCCTCGACAATCATGACCCGTTTAGCCATCAGTGTACCCGCTATCCCAGTTCATGGAGACAATTCCATCCCGCCATGGCAATGCTCTTGATGATCAAATATACGATTCTCAATTAGTTACTTAGCACTGACTTCCTTTAAGACAGGTGAACATGAATTCAATCAATCATCAAAGCGCTGAGGCGATCGCAATTGCCGGATTGAGCCGATTGGCCGGAGACGATGATCTGCTGATGCGGTTTTGCGGAATTACCGGCATATTGCCCAACGACATACGTCAGGCATCCGGCCAGCCCGGGTTTTTGGTGGGTGTCCTGGACTTCTACCTGGCTCATGAACCAGATCTGTTGGCCTGGGCAGAGGCAGACGACCTGCGGCCGGAATCAATCGTTGCCGCTCGCCACAGCTTGTCACCCAATGACCAATCGGGGTTTGAATGAAGAATTATAAATCTGACGACCAAACCGCAGAACAACTGATCGGGCTTGGATATAGCGGCGACGCCGCCGGCCACAGCCATGAAAAACCCTTGCTGATCTGCGATGTCGATGAAGTCGTGCTGCATCTCGTCGATCCGTTTGTCGAAGTTTTGCAGGAACGCGGCTATGTGTTGAAAGATCATTCCTTTCGTCTGACCGGCAACATTTTTGACGCCCGAACCGGACGTGAAGCCAGCCAGGAAGAGGTTTCAGTCGGGCTTACCCAATTGTTTGAAGAGCAAAGCCGAAGACAGCACATAGTCGACGGCGTTGTTGAAAATCTGAACCGGCTCTCAGAAGCGGTTGATATCGTCTTCCTGACCAATATGCCACACGAATTTGGCGATATTAGACGCGCATATCTTGCCGAACAGGGGTTGGAATTTCCGTTGGTAACCAACGGCCGTTCGAAAGTGCCCGCCATTCACACGATGCAGGCTCATTGCCAACACCGGGTTGGATTCATCGATGACACGCCGAAGAATCTCGAACAGGTTCGAGACCATGCAAAAGATGTACATTTGTTCCACTTTATGGCGAATCAGAAGTTTCGCGATCTGGCAGGAACAATCGAAGGGGTGAGTTTTTCGTCAGGCAGTTGGATCGAAACAAGCACCAACATTCGTGCCACACTCGCACCTTAGGACCAACCGGTGCCCGATAAAACTTGCCACCCGGTATTTGTCGAATATCGACACTGATTCCGTCTTGCGAACTGAACGCAAATCAGCCAGCGTGTGGTCGAAAAGCTGCTGACAATTTTGAATGAACCGGTTTTGTGGCCCCTCGACTGGCCGAGTCTTGCCGAGTCTGGCCGAGTCTTGAACGGCTTCAATAAGATTGCTCATGAGGCTCATCAGCAACTCCTCGTTCAATTGAAACTGATTAATAGCCGATAACACGACAATATGCTTTGCGCTTGTCGCTAACAAAGCACCGGTGATACCGTCAATTCATGGATGGCCAGTTTGGATTCTGTCGCGACTGCCTGACCCCGCAATCGGCTTCTCACAGGCGTTGCGAGGCTTGCGGTGGCCCGCGTCTGGTGCGCCACAAAGAACTGTTTGATTTGTCGCTGGCGCATATCGACTGTGACGCGTTTTATGCCTCGGTTGAAAAACGCGACAACCCTGAACTGGCAGACCAACCGGTTATTGTCGGGGGCGGCAAACGCGGTGTGGTATCCACCTGTTGCTACATCGCACGCATCAATGGTGTGCGATCTGCAATGCCGATGTTCAAAGCGCTGAAAGCCTGCCCCCATGCCGTCGTCGTCAAACCCCGCATGAGTGTTTATTCAGAAGTTGGCAAACAGGTGCGTGAAATGATGCGCACGCTGACACCGGCAGTCGAACCGATTTCAATCGACGAAGCTTTTCTTGATCTGTCAGGAACTGAAAAACTGCACGGTGGCCCGGCTGCTCTCACCCTCGCGAAATTTGCTCAAACGGTAGAAAACGAAGTCGGAATCAGTGTCTCGGTGGGCCTTGCGCCGAATAAGTTTCTTGCCAAAGTC
The DNA here is from genome assembly GCA_011087605.1 of Hyphomicrobiales bacterium. Lineage (GTDB taxonomy): Bacteria > Pseudomonadota > Alphaproteobacteria > Rhizobiales > Rhizobiaceae > Pseudahrensia. Next base: position 1,935 of record JAALLE010000074.1, on the reverse strand, counting down.
GCTTCGGATTTTGAAAAGCCGCGGGGATTTTCCGTGATCGGAGCCGAGGAGGCCTATGACTTTCTTGCCGAACAGCCGGTATCCCTGATCTGGGGCGTCGGCAAGGCCATGCAGAATCGCTTGCACGCTGACAATATTCATCTGATCGCCGATCTTCAAAAAGCCGAAGAAAATGACCTGATCCGTCGCTATGGATCGATGGGTCAGCATATATCGCGCCTGGCCCGGGGAGAGGATTTTCGCCGGGTAGAGACGCGCAATGCCGCCAAGAGTGTCAGTTCTGAAACGACTTTCAATACCGACATGTCTTCGCGCGAACAGTTGCTGCCGATTCTACGCCGCCAGTCCGAACGCGTTGCAGAGCGTTTGAAAGACAAACATATCGCCGGGCAAACGGTTGTATTAAAGCTTAAAACATCCGAGTTCAAAAGCCGAACCCGCAACACCACCCTGCCCGATCCGACGCAACTGGCCGACCGCATGTTCAGCGTTGGCCGCACCATGTTGGAAAAGGAATTGGACGGCACGAAATTTCGCCTGCTGGGAATCGGTGTCAGTGATCTTCAATCGGATGAAACGGCAGACCCGGGCGATCTGATCGATGTGGGAGCTACCAAGCGAGCTGCCGTTGAACGGGCAATGGACAAGGTTCGTGGAAAGTATGGTGGGGATTCTGTCGAACTTGGCCTGACATTTGGCACAAAACGACCACCCAAACCGACCGAAAAAACCGATTAGCTGCAACTTATGCTAAACCTTCCATCGCTGATTGGCCTCATCAAGTGCTGTATTTTACCTTGCGCAAGAATCGGGTCGCGCTGCCAGAAGTTCCATGCAATGTAGCGGCATGAAAAACACACAGTCTCCCACCATCAACATGACCTCCGGACTGCTTCTGCTTGGCTTGGCGTTCGTGTGGGGTGGTTCATTCTTTTTTGCCGAAATTGCCCTGCGCGAGGTGCCGCCGCTCACAATCACGCTCCATCGCGTGTTTTGGGCGCTTCCGGCACTGTATCTCGTGGTCTGGATGAAAGGCATCGAAATTCCGAAATCCGTGACGGCGTGGACGTGCTACCTGATCATGGGCGCGTTGAACAACGCGATTCCGTTTTCTTTGATTTTTTGGGGGCAGACGAATATTGGCAGCGGTCTGGCTTCGATTCTGAATGGGACGACTGCTGTCTTTGGCGCAGTTGTGGCAGGCTTGCTGCTCGTAGATGAGCCCCTGACGACTCGCAAAATCATCGGCGCGCTATTCGGCGTATTGGGCGTGGCGATCATAATGGGACTGGATGCACTGACAAATTTTGACCCCAGAAACCTCGGCCAACTCGCAATACTTGGCGCTTCACTTTCCTATGCCTTCGCCAGCGTCTGGGGAAAGCGCTTTTTGTCACCTTATCCGCCCATCATGAACGCCTTTGGCATGCTGGTGGGGGCCACCGTCCTGATGATCCCAATTGCACTTTATGTCGACGGGGTGCCTTCAATTTCGCTGTCGTTTGACGTGTGGACCTGTTTGCTGGCCGTCGCGCTTCTGTCCACGGCAATCGCCTATCTTTTATATTTCGAAATATTGGTCCGGGCAGGTTCCGCAAATCTCATGCTGGTCACGCTGTTGATCCCGCCGATTGCGGTTGGACTGGGGTATACATTCCTGGGCGAACGGTTGGGAAGCGAGGCCGGGTACGGGTTTGCCCTGATTGCCATTGGACTGGCGATTACCGATGGACGCTTGGTCGGGTATTTTTCGAAAAAATTTCAGAATTAGCCAATTTGAATAGGAGCAAGCTGCAGTGCGTCCTCGGGTAAGTTGAAAAACCCTATTCGCAACTGGTTACCTCCAGAAACTCTAGGTTTTTCAGATCGCCTTTCAACGAATAATCGTAACTACCCAGCTACCCCAACCTGATGCTTTTATAGACGGCCCATCAG
>JAALLE010000073.1 GCA_011087605.1 Hyphomicrobiales bacterium | reverse complement strand
CGTCTGATGGGCCGTCTATAAAAGCATCAGGTTGGGGTAGCTGGGTAGTTACCAAATTTGTTGTTATGTTCCCGAGATTCTTCACGATAATTCGGTGTCGTCTTCCCCGCTTGCCTGGTTGCGTAAGTAACGACCGCGATTTCATGACCCGAGTGGTACGGATCGCCGAGTTCCGAAAAAAATAATCAATCGCACCCTCAAGCGCAGCGTTTGAGACACCAAAAGACCCGAAAAACAAGGGACAGAAATTTGTCTGACTGCACTCTGGAACCCTGCAGGTCAGAAATGCCAGCTAATCGACGATCAGGGCACCAGACACCGTGTTTACGAACGTACCGGCTTTCCTGTCTGTCATCGAATGGAACGTACCGCCGCCGCTGGCATTTTCATATTTTCCGGTTCCGCCAATCAATGCCCACGTGCCAACCAACGCGCCATCTTTGGACAATCCCTTCGCCGTCCACATATTGTAGTGCTTGTCACCAGACGTGTCGGTGAATACGCAATTACCATGGCCTGAGGCGCTCGGAACCTTGATTTCAATTGCTCCCCAGCACTTGCCGTTCATATTCTCGAATGGGTTGCTGGTGTCGGCACTTTCAAAACTTTCATACGTGCTAACAGTGTTCAGCAGCATGTGACCATCACCGACAATTTCCATCATTGTCTGATTGGTGCCCTTGCCCACGCCTCCAATATTGAATGTTTCCGATGCATTCGCGCTCACCATTGCGACTGCCAATACTGCCGATGCTAGCAATAATTTTTTCATTTGAGCCTCCACATGTTCCCTGCCCCATGTCTTCAAAGCTAACAGCCAATTGGAATCTGGTCCAGAACTGAGCGGGCGACATGTTATTAGCAGCGAGAAGCAAATCCTCTTATTGCGATTGCGCTCTGATCGCGGCGGCCCGTTGTTGGAGCCGCATGGCCTCTTCCGATCGCCCGGTAAAGTGCAATAACACGGCATAATTTTCGAGCGTTTCTGCCACGACCGGGTGCATATCTCCATATTGTTTCTGTCGGATATCCAACGCCCGCAGGTAGTGTAGCTCAGCTTCGTCATTTCGATTCTGGATCTGGTACAGCACACCCAGATTATACATTGCGGCCCCGACTGACTCATGTTCCGGTCCGTAGGCTTTCTCCCTTATGGTCAGTGCCTGCTCGATATACCGCACTGCGTCGCCGTGTCGGCCGTTCATCGTGTAAAGTGCGCCCAGATTGCTCATGCTCTCTGCGATGTCTGGGTGGTTCGCCAGCAAAACCTTCTGTCTGATGGTCAACGCATGGCTCAAAAACATTTCCGCTTTCTCGAAATTCTTTTGGATCATGTAAAGAATTCCGAAGTTGTTGATGCTTTCGGCAACATCGGGGTGATCAGCCGGCAGGGCGTTCAGTCGAATGATGAGCGCTCGAGCAGCGAACGGTTCCGCCTCGGCAAATTTGCGCTGAGCGGTGTACAACATCCCAAGCGCGTTGAGACCTGCCGCGAGGCGAGGGTCATCTTCTGCTACTGTCTTTTTCAGTATGGCAACACCGCGAGTGGCAAGCTGCTCGGCTTCGGTGAAATTTTGATTCCTCAATTGTACAGCCGCCATGGTGGTGAGGCTGAGAGCAAGATCGGGATGTTCTGGTGGGAGAGCCTTTTCTCGGATTGTCAGAACACGCAGCACCAATGGTTCCGCTTCCTTAAATCTTCCTTGAGCCAACAGAAGTTGTGCTTGGCCATCGAGGGTTGTCGCCACACGCTCGTTATCTTGCCCGTCGCGCTCGGCCTCAAGCAGAGCCGCCGAGAATTGCTCTTCAGCAACCTGGAATTCCCGACGCTCAAGCGCCTGCCGACCTGCAGCCATGTAATTGTCCCACCCGCCTTCTTGAGAGAAGGTCGAGACCGGGGTCCAAAACACCACCACTATGAGGAGGAATAGACCAAGAATCCGAGATTTGATCATTATGTATGCCCTCCAACAGATAGTTTATAGAATATAGTAATCTGGACCGTACAGAACCGCATTCCACGCGCTCCCGCGCTGGCAGGCGAAGTGGCCTATTCCGGTTTTGTCTATTGTCGATTGCTCTGCGCCGGATAATACGGCGCAAGAACAGTCATTTGCCCACACGTTCTGATCTCGACCCTGTGCGCAGGTTATCCAAATACTACGAATTTGAGTATTTAATTCGACACCTTACGTAACGTTAGATTTTCGATAATTAGCAACCAAATGCACCGAAAATATGGCTGTCTATTTTCGAATATGCGTGACGGGGGCTCTGAGTATTCCACCAACGGATATGCAATTACGCATTTTTGGAGTTCATTTGTAGACACAAGGCCTGAACAGAGAATATCAATTCATCTCGAGAATATATGCAACACATTGTATTTATATATTTGTTGGCGATCCCTGGAGGATTCGAACCTCCGACCTACTGCTTAGAAGGCAGTTGCTCTATCCAGCTGAGCTAAGGGACCGTTTGGAAATTTACTAAGACAATCAATCAATTGTCGCAATGGACAATTTTACCAATTCTCACCATCTACGCCACCGACCATAGCTGGTTACAAAACAGCGTTCCATTGCATTTGGCTATCCCATCCAAGGGAACCTGCATCAGAAGAAGATTCAATCCCTGGGGTTTCGAAAAATAGCGATCAATGGGTCCAGGGAACTTTGCGGTCAAACTTGAAGTTGTCGGAATAGGCCATTGGTCTGCGGCGCTGCTCTTTCGGCTCGGTGACCCGGTATTCGATTCCGTTGGCCTCCGCATAGCGAACCGCATCTTCCTTGCTGTCGAATTTCAACCGAACCTGCGCCCGCATATCTGATGATGACGTATAGCCCATTAATGGTTCGACTTTTTTGGGCGCTTCCGGTTCATGTTCAATAACCCAGAACACTGTTTTGCCTTTGCCAGACTGCATGGCTGTTTTGGCTGGGCGGTAAATTCGAGCGACCATCGTATCCTCTCCGATTTGCCTGAAAATCTTGCGGGGCCTCACAGCTCCTAACATTTCAAAAAACAGAGTGTTTTCAATAAAATTCTGCCCCACGGCTTAGACCATAGAGGCGACAGCAAATCAATAGATTGAAGCAATCCGCCCCTTGATGTTTCACTCCCAGATGAAATTTCAGGCAGGAGATTGAACGAGGAACGATTTCGCACGCGAGACGCAAAAACTCACACCCGAACGCTCCTAAAAGCCAGTTGGCGTGAATTCTGTCCATATTATGCATGGGACAAAACGACACATATTAAAAATTCGTTAACTCTGATAACGTTTACTTATCAATTTCAGGGGCAATGAACTTGTAGCGGCTCAACACCAATAAAGGAGTGTGGCTGATGGTTGCCTTGAAACTTGGCGAAACGTTTGCAATCGCTCGTAAGTCCAAAGGATGGACATTGCGCGACGTCGAATGGGAATGCGGTGTTTCGAACGCCTTGATTTCCCAAATTGAAACTGGAAAAATAAAAGACCCGGGCTTTTTTACAGTCACAAAGCTGGCGCTGGCGCTTGATCTGCCGCTGGATCGATTTATCGAGCCCTATGTCGAGTATTTGGAAAATTTGAAAAACAAATCCCGACATCACTGACTGAAAATCCAGTTGCGATGCGATATCTGCTCCCGGGATAACAATCGACCGGGGCAAAAATGCGATACACTTGGTAAATGAGATAATCTGAAGTGGTCGGGGCAGCAAGATTCGAACTTGCGACCCCCTGGTCCCAAACCAGGTGCGCTACCAGACTGCGCCATGCCCCGACATCGATCAGATCAAAGGTTCTCTAGGCACTACTGGCGAGGATGGCAAGTGGGAAATGCAGGAAATATCGATGATTTTGGAGAAGGCGCGCTCAAATCCAAAATCTACAGGTTCGAGCCTCACTGACGACAGTTAGTTGGTCGGTAAAATCCATGGATGGCTGAAGCGGTCACCAACGGCAATGCCGTAATAGTCAGCTTCTCCGGCATTTACTTCCAGTACGAAACGCACCGGCCCATTGGAAGATATTATGTCGAGGGAATGCGGAACAGCACCCCGATGAATGTGGGTCACCTGACCCGCCGCATTTGCAAAAATCATATCCAGCGATATTGCGGTGTTCTTCATCCACATTGAAACCAACCGGGTAGCTTCAAATCGAAACAACATCCCAGAACGGGGCGCCATGGTTTCGCGAAACATCAACCCTTTTGAGCGGCTCGCATCGTCTGACGCCAGTTCGATTTGCCAGCTTTGTGGGCCGGAACGGGTTTCGATCGTCACCTCGTTCATGCCACCTGCCTGCCCGTTTAGGGGCAAGGTTGCTGCCAAAGCCAACAGTATTATTGGAAAAAGTCGGAAAATTTTCATGACAAGTGGTCAGCGCTATTTCTTTCGTCCCAATCTGGGAGCCGAAAGCGTCAAAATCTAGACGGACTAATGACTGCGCGGATAGCTTTCGCCCGACACCGGCTGAATTTCAGCGGTCATCAACCCCTTTTGACCGTCACCAAATCTTACCATCACAAACTGGCCCGGGCGCAATTCGGTCAAACCATAACGCCGTAAGGTTTCCATGTGAATGAATATATCCTCGGTACCCTCGCCGCGGGTGAGGAAGCCAAATCCTTTTGTGCGATTGAACCATTTCACTTCTGCACGAACCAACTCGCTGGTTGGCTTAACCTCCACATGGGTGTTTGCCGGTGGCAATTGCGATGGATGAATGGCGGTGGAATTATCCATCGACAACACTCTAAATGCCTGCAGACCACGACTTTTGCTCACAACCTCACAAACGATGCGAGCACCTTCATAAGCCGTTTGGAACCCGTCATCGCGCAAGCACGATACATGCAACAATACATCGGGCAGGTCATCATCAGGAACGACAAATCCAAATCCCTTGGAAACATCGAACCATTTAATTGCGCCAGCAACGACAAATACGTCCGGCGATTCCCGCTCGGGCATTCTCGTCACCGGTTCAGAAATTTGGTGAGACCCTGGTGTATCAAACCCTGTCTTGGTCGTCAGATCAGCGTTTTCGGAATAGTCGTCCTGCCTCGATCCCGGAGCCGTGCCTAGTTTAGAACCCATTTCTGTTTCCCCTCACCGCGTGGCGGTGGCATCAAAATAACCGCTAGGCGACCGGCTGTTTTCCGCGATTGTGGACGCCTGTTGAATTCCAACGACTCCACTGGGTAGAGCGGACCCGTTGATTCGTTCCTAATTTAGCACGACGACGACGAATTGCCGCTACATGAAGTGTTAATTATTTGTCGACTCTTGACCGAGGCTGGATTTTTCCAAAGCTTTTTGGAGGGTTGGACCGATCGGTTGCTGCACCAACAGATCACAAATTCCGTCCAACGGAGTTGGTTGATTGTTGATAATCACCAACTTGCTACCATTGGTTTTTGCAGCAACTGGCAAGCTTGCTGCAGGTTGAACCACCAATGATGACCCCAAGACGAGGCACAAATCACAACCCGATACGAGTTGCTCAGCTTCCGCCATCTTGTTTTGCGGCATTGGTTGGCCAAATGAGATGACCGCGGATTTCACCAACCCTCCACAACGAATGCACCGCGGCGATGCACCAGTCTGGTCGATGATCTTTTCAACCTGGTTCAAGTCCATGGGACTTTGACACTCAAGGCACACGGCCCGAACCCCGTTGCCGTGAATTTCAACAATGTGCTGATCCATAATACCGGATCGTTGGTGCAATCCGTCAATGTTTTGCGTAATCAAGCCCAATCCCTTTTGCGAATTGATGATGCTGGCAACAGCGTGGTGTCCGGCATTAAGAGGAGCCGCTTCGAACTCCTTTTGGAAATAAAAACGGCGGCGCCAGTATTCCAGACGGAGTTCTTCGCTCTTCAAAAACTCACTAAATTGGATTGGCTTGATCTTCGACCAGATACCACCCGGGCTGCGAAAATCTGCAATTCCCGATTCGGTGGATATGCCGGCGCCGGTAAACACAACGATGTTTGAAGCCGAATCGATCTGTGTGGCCAGTTGATCGGTGAATTGATTTACAACTTCTTCGCCAGTTCGATCATCTTTCTCCTTCATTTGCTTGTCTTTCCGTCGAGAACAACTATTTTGCCGCCGTTGGCACCTCTTTCAGGATACTCCCTATGAAATATCTTCACACCATGGTTCGCGTAAAAAACCTTGAAGAATCTCTCGACTTTTACGTCAACAAGATGGGGATGGTTGAAACCCGGCGCAGCGAGAACGAAAAAGGCCGCTTCACATTGGTGTTTTTGGCGGCCGCCGATGACGTCGAACGTGGCCAGGCAGAAAACGCTCCGTTGCTGGAACTGACCTACAATTGGGATCCTGAAGACTATGATGGCGGTCGCAATTTTGGTCACCTCGCCTATTCCGTCGACAATATTTATGAAACCTGCCAGCGGCTGGTGGATGCCGGGATCGTCATAAACCGGCCACCGCGTGAAGGTCGTATGGCCTTTGTCAAATCGCCGGACAATATTTCGTTTGAATTGCTACAGAAAGATCAGGCTCTGGAACTCGCTGAACCTTGGCTGTCCATGGAAAATACCGGCAGCTGGTAAGAATCTCGGTCAAACAAAGTAGTTGCGTCATATTGATGCCTAACTTAATGCGCAAGTCGATGATTGGGGCAAAACGGGGAATCCGGCGCACGATGTGCACAGCTAATATTGTATGTTCGAATACCGGGCGCGTATCAGGTGCGAAAAGCCCTTTCGACAATTCGAACCGAATAACTGTCCAACCTGCCGCCGAGATCACCGCATTGCGCGGTTGGTTAGACGTTTAGGAGACTGTATTGACCAGTCTGGTGCAACAACGGTTCCGGAGCAGTAATTGGCGCCCAACGGGTAATGGCCTGTTGCGTACTGCCGGTCTGATTGCCGCTGGCCTGATTCTCACCAGCTGTACCGCCAGCAAAACAGCTGGTCCGCCAAGCCTGGCCAACGTGCTCACGGTGGAAGGGCAAAATACTGAATCGGGTGCCGCAGCTACCACCACCAGCGGCGACGAAAACTCAACCACCAATCTGGCTACGGCTGCTCCCTCCCCGGCAGGTGCAGGACAGACGATTGGTGTGCCCAAGGCTCGCCCAGGCTCCGAATCCCTCGCTCCGGCCATCAAAAATGCGCTGTTAAATGAGCAAAAGCCAACAGAACCGGCCCAGACAGCCGCTGATCAACTGGCCAATTCTCCCGCCGAGCAACCACCAAAGCCGAAATCTTTGTTTGAACGTCTGGCCGCAGCACGTACGTCAGCGGAAGCTGCCAAGACAGCCAAAAAGACCACTGCCGCTGAAACTGCCGAGACCACCGACTCTAAAATTGACAATGAGGCAGAAAAAATCGCAGCAAAACCTGCCGATGCCAAACCGGCACCGGTAAAAAGACAGACGACAGGCTTTTTTGCCAATCTTTTTCAAAACAATGGGACCACCAGTTCCCGCGCAAAAACCGAGCGTTCAGGTGTAACCCTCAGGCGCACTTCTGCAGGCAGCCGCAACAGATTGAGATGGAATACCAGCGCCCTGCCCGGCGTGCGCAACAAAAAGGATATTTACGGCATTGACGGGGTCGAAGAAGAGCATGAGTTTGACGAGGGTATCCAACTGGCCTCCGTTACCAACCGTGCGCGGCGCGGCAGTCACGGCCTGTTGTTGCAACGTAAGGATGTCAAAGTTGGTTGTTTCACACCCCGTCTGATCCGCCTGTTAAAGCAAATTGAAAGACGTTTTGGCCGCGCGCCGATCATCACGTCGGGCTATCGCAGTCGCGCCTATAACCGCCGCATTCGCGGAGCCCGCAATTCCATGCATATCCACTGCAAGGCGGCTGACATTCAGGTCAAAGGCGTCAGCAAGATGCGTCTCGCCCGCTATGTGCGCTCGATTCCGGGCCGGGGTGGTGTTGGCACTTACTGCCACACCAAATCCGTTCATGTGGACGTCGGTAGAAAACGCGATTGGAACCGTCGTTGCCGCCGCCGCAGAGCCCGCAAAAGCTGAGATATTCACGCCACATCCAATTGCGATTTACCAACATCAAAAATGCACAAAATTCTGCATTTTTTTGCCAAAAACCCACTTGCGGCCAGCTATTTTCCTGCCTATACACCTTTCGACTGTGGTCCCTTCGTCTATCGGTTAGGACGCCAGGTTTTCAACCTGGAAAGAGGGGTTCGATTCCCCTAGGGACTACCAGCCTCATTTATCCATCTTTTGCTATCGATGGACGCGCAATGTGGTGGGCAGCCTGACCACAGGTTTTGGTGTCAAACAGCACCACAACAATACCCTGATACCGTCGCCTTTATTAGCTCGCCAGCAAATTGCCTTTTCAGTCAGACAACAACCGACGGTAGCTCTTGATCACCTCATCGATAAAGCTGCGCTTCATCACGTAGGAAATCAGTCAAAGTGCCGCTGCCGTTGAATTTAACAGAATCAACCAACTCCACCCTGATTGTCTGATCACCTCCGGATTCGACGGTTTCAGTTAGGAAGAAACTGGCAAAAGTTAGTGGCGGTACCGGAGGACCCGAAGCGCCGTTTCCAATTGGTGTCGCTGTACAATTGATGATTGCGCCATAAAGCAGTCTGCGATCGACATCCGCAGGCGCCGTTTGATTGGAACATTGTTTGACACCGCTCTCGCCTCCATTGGAGGTTGCACCGACCAGATTGTTGTCGATCTCGTACCGATATAAATCATAACGCGACGGTGCATTTGCATTTGTCGAAGTCGGTTCACCATCAGCATGTATTGGTAGTGGTTGGCCGTCAGCACCTAACGGTGGAGGGTTGGTGCCCAGAACAAAGTTGTTTTCTCTCCAATAATTATGAAAGTCCCAATCCCCGTTCCCAACCCGACCGGAGGCGATCGAGCAATTTCCTGCACCAAAGCAGTCATCTCTGGGAATGCGCTGATAGTCTGTAGTCGGCTCGGCTATTTCAGAGGTATTGCAAGAATTTCCACCACCGGCACCACCATTGCCATTATTGCCACCGTTGCCGTTATTGCCGCCGTTGCCATTGTTGCCACCGCCACCGCCAGCATTGCCATAGCCTTTACGAACATTGTTGGCAGGTGCGTAGTTGGCATTATTCTTTTCACCGTTGAATGGGCCTTCATAGACATCAAAACGCACGCCCAGTGCCTGTCGAACTGACGCAATGAAGCCGGTTTTACTTCTACGAGACGACTACTGTAGCAGGCAGGCGAACTAATATTTGCAATCATGTCTCTGATGACGTTTGCACCGTTACCGGCCGAAGGCGGCGGTTGAAGAAATCCATAATTACCAGGCGAATTCTGGGCAGTGGTCCCCCCCTGCTGCCTCAGTTCAATCATTCGCTTTCTCAATGACGGCGTACTCATCACAGTGTCGAAGTCCGGAGTTTGGCCTTCGTATGGGTTGCAGATGTAGACGGGGGTGAAGTCACAAACACCGCTGAGAAATCCGGCAACCGCCGTTGCACTTACGGTCTGCGAATTATCAGCCGTGTTGCCGGAAAGAAAAGAAATTGGAAATATATTGGCAAAACCGGTGGGATTGACCTTAACCTCTATGAACCGGGTGTCAAAAGCCGATGCGGCGTAGTGGGTTGATGTGATCGCACTTGAATCCAGAGCCGGCAAGTCATCAAGGAAACACCAGGATATGGAACCTCGGCTTCTGCAGGCTGCGGCACTTGGATTTATCGTTACACTACCACTGCTGGCCAGTGTTGCGTTGCCGCCTGTCGAAAATTTCGTTGTATTATCGACAAGATTTTCAAGCGCTCTTTCGGCTCTGGTCCATGCATCCGGCGCGCCATCCAGCTCCGCAGCAGCAGCAAGCGCGTAACTGTCGGCGCCTTTTTGCAAATCGTTGTGAAGATTGCCAATGCGCGACATGTCAATGACAAGGACTGAAAACCCGACAATGGCCGGCAACAATAATGACACATAAACCAACGCCATGCCGCTGCGATCAGCGGAAAAATTGCGTGCAGTATCCTTAAGCCACATCATGATGCGACCTCCAAAGTTGAATTCAAGAATGTAAGGTGAAGCTATTTACTAACTTCGCCCCAAGATAATTGCCGCATCTATTTGACGTTTTTTCGTTGCGTTGATGCCGACTCCCGACAGTATTAGTGAGATTCTCGCAAAACTATATTACTCTCTCATGACTAACTCATCACATGTCACAAAGAGGTATTTAAATTGGCATAAATTAATCACGGTATTACCTAAGACATTTGCGTATTAAATAAATTCGCCATTGTTCTGCCAAGCAACGACCAAGAAATCTTCTCAAATGATTCACTTAATGTAAAGCCCTACTCGATCAACAGAATGCCAAAATTCATTCTTCTACAAGAACGGAATTTCCTTGACGAAGGCAGCAACTCCTCTGTCCGCAGCGAGCTGATAAAGCACTGAGACACGGCGTCAGCAAACGGACTTTTATCCCCTGTTGCCCACTTGCCATTTTCATAAAACTAGTTCGTTTGGTCAGACAGAATTGGTGCTGCTTCGTCGGCAGTTCACGGGTTCAGACTGGCCAAGCGCGAAACTTAAAATGACCTGGCTATCATAACCCGGTTAAAGCGCATTTATCGCAACATCAGCGTTGCTGGTAAGGCGTGATAGAAGGGCAAGGCCAATGACGATGACCTAACAATGACTAAACTTTAACTTGTTGATTATATATGTTATTTTGTCTTTTTTGGGAATTTTTTGATGCGTTGAATGCCGAATTATCTAGAATAAAACAAAGCTGAATCCCACCCAACTGGAGATCGTTTAGAGCTTCATCTGCACCACGTTGGTCAACTTGAATGCTCCAATATTTGCCGACTGCGAAACCATTTTTGTATCCGCTTGGACGGGTGATTTGACCGACTGATTTGCCGCGTGTTTTTCGAAAATCTGTTCAGCTATCAACCATTCATATTCAATGAAATAAAGCTCCATGGTGACGGCATTTCGAATAGTCACAAACACGAAATGAAGTGTATCTGACACTTATCAAAACGGTCAAAAACCGGCCTCAATTGCCACCCACAACGATTGCTGCGCTAAAGTGACGCAGTATAGTTCAAATAGAGTTTAGGTTATCCACAACAGCCCGATTGGTTAATGCAACGCCCTGGTATCGACCACTTTCATTTAACGCAGTTCTGGACGAGCAAACACAGATACCAAGATGCCAGTTTTGGATAAAAAGCACCGTTCGCCTTAATGAGAACTTCGGAGTGGCACTGGTTTCCTGCGCATTGATTGCAGCTTGCCCGATTTACATGGGATGTCCTGAAACCGCCTGGGGCAATTGACAATCTGCAGCATCTGCTCACGGTATCTGAATGACCCGGCAGCTTCCCTCAATCATCTATTACCGCGCAATTTCAATTTTGCTTATTGCCATTGGCCATTGCCTCAACCTGGCGCACCTATTTCCCGATAGTTTGCCGAGGCAGTTATTCTCCAACTTCATTGTTGGCGCGACAACCTTGTTCGTCTTCATATCCGGATATTTGTTTCATCACGTCTTTTATTCAAAATTCAAATTTGTAGATTTCCTAAAAGGACGTTTGGCCCGCATCGCCATTCCCTATCTGGTATTGGCAATACCATCGATTTTCGTTCTTCACACATTCAATCAGTTCGGCACTGCGGAAATTACCCGATTTGGGTCGATCCTGGCGACAGGTAACCTGTACTGGATTTACTGGTATATTCCATTTATCTGCCTGACATTTTGCCTGGCACCGCTGCATGTGCGTTTCATTTCCCTCGCGATGCGTGTTCAGTTGCTGATTGTCGTTTGTTTGATCGCCGTTTCCATGTTGGGGCATCGGCCGATTGACAATCTCTCTCCCTGGCATTCGGCAATCTATTTCGCCCCGGTTTATCTGGTGGGAATTTTTGTTTCTCAACATCGGCAAAGATTGTTACGATTGATGGAAGGCAGGGAATTTTATCTCCTGGCTATTGCTCTGGGCATGGTGGGTGTTCAAACCGCTGCCGGGCAGATGAAAAACTCCCACAAAGCCTTTCTTGAGTATCAGGGATTTGATCTGATGTTTCTCAACAAATTGCTGTTTGCTTTGGCTCTGTTCTTTCTGCTGGAGCGATTTGGCAAAGCTCCTTCAGCATTGACCAAGCTCATTGCATCAACAAGTTTCGCGATCTTTTTCATTCACCCGATTCTGATCAAGGTGTTGATTCGCACAAATTCCTTTCCGATTACCGGACAGTCCTGGATTGATCTTGCACTCGCAAGTGGTTTCATCGTGACAGTGGCGATACTACTGGCAGTCATCGTCAAGGCGATATTTGGGCATCGCAGCCGCTATCTGTTGGGCTATTGAAGCGGTGATACTCACTCGTATCCGGTCATTTCAAGATAGCCCCTGCCCGTATGCGAACCCCGGATGATGGCCGGACCTTCCCAGTAGGGGAAGCTTGTCGCCATCCAGGCGTTTTTGTTGAGCGCTTCAATTTCAATGTCGATGTCTTTGGCGGGAAGCTTCAGCCGCCACGCGGTGGGTACAGAACGGCCAGCGACGACGCTTGTGGAAACTTCTTCCATGCTCAATTTGCCATTGGGGTAGGAGATCGCTGTGCCGAGTGGGGATATCCAAGTCGCGGATACATGAATTTCGCCACCCTCAACATCACCACCGCCGCGAAGCCTGTATCCCATCAGCTTGCTGCCATCGTTCAGGTTGAGTGATACCCAGTCCCAGCCTGATTGATCTGCGGACAGCGGTTGAGAAGACCATTCCCGGTCCAGCCAGGCCGTTCCAGTGACTTTCACCGGCTTGCCGGCCAGATTGATGCTACCGGAAACTTTGAAATGTGGTTGAGAATAGTAGTGGCTGGCATGACCGGCGAATGACTTGACCGAATAACCGTTTCCGCCATGAAAAACCAACGGACCCTGCGCTTTCATATCAAGGTGATATGAAAACTTCTCTCCGTTGGCGGCTACCGTGAGGCTTTCAAAATTCGGATCATCGGACGAATTGGCAGCAAGTTGCCAATCATTGATCCAGGCCTTGAAAGGATTTGATTGCGCCCCAGCCAGTCCAAGAATACTTCTGGCGCGGGTTTCCGACACATAATGCGCATCCGGTGTAGTTACTGCTGCATGTCCCATCCACAATTGAGACGGGGACCAGTCGTTAGCGGTGGTTAAAGTCTCTGCATTTGGGGGGATCATGGCATTTCGAAATAGCGTCCATTGTACGCCATATTCGCGTCCGTCATCGCCGGTCAGGTTTGCAGTCAGGTACCACCATTCGATGCGAAACTCGCGATGAGGTCCATGATCCTTGGGAAACTGCATGACGTATTGGGGTGAGGGAAATGCATAGCCCTGAGCATCGGTCCCAAGTCCACCATAGCCTTGTGCCCCGGCCTGCACTGCGACGAACCACCAGAGGCTTCCCAGAGCCGCTATCCATGTTGCTCTAACGTTCATGTGCAAATACTTTTACAAGTTCAGCCGGGTCTGTGTTGCTGAATCGTCGGGCAGGTATAGCGGCGGCAAGTGCTGTTGCAACCAGCCCATAGCAGGCCAGCAAAATCCAGTCGCTGACAAACAGAAACATAGGCAAACGCCAACCAAATGCTTCTACGTTAACGACGCTCAGCAACAGCCATGCCAGGCCAAGCCCAAGAGGCAGGGCAAATATCATCGTTAGAGCCGCCAACAACAGGGCACGCAGAAATTCCAGCCCGGCCAACTGCCGACGGGTCAGCCCCAATGCCCAGATCGGCGCCAACTGGGGCAGGCGCATCGTGGATTGGGTCAGCAGGCTGGTAAAAATGGCAAATCCGGCAACCGTCAGGGTCAATATATTAAGCGCCTGAGTGACTGTGAATGTGCGCTCAAAAATCTCCAACGAGCGCTGTTTTATTGAAGCCTGATCCACCAGATTGCGACCTTTCAGTCCAAATTTCTGTCGAATTTCATCGGCAAGCACCTGCGACCTGGCGGCATCAACACGAATGGCAAAACGGGTTTTAACCACATTGGGAAACCAGCCTGTCAAAAGATCAACATTAATCATCGCCTGCGGCCTTGGATTTCCGTAATCGGAATAAATGCCTGCAACCGGCAAATCTTGATTTTCAGCAAGTCTGATCACGTCTCCTGGGCTAACCCCATGTCTACGGGCCAGCTGTTCATTAATCAGCACTGCCCGACCAGACGCTACATCATCCCAGCCATCCGGTAACATCTCAAGCATCGGCCAAAAATTGCGATAGGTTGCATGGTCAGAAAATCCATATATCCGCCCCGCCTCTCCCTCGATGGAAGATTCCACATTCCAGACAGGCAAAACCGCGTCTGCCCTGCCTTCCAGCCAGTCACGCAACTTGATGGATTGCGCCTCATTGGCCGCCCGAACATAGAGTTCAGCAGCCAGACGCTGATCCAGCCAACCTGCAAAGGTCAAACGAAAGCTGCCGACCATTGTGCTAACACCGATGTTGGCAGCCAAGGCCAATAGCAGGGCCATCAACGCAAGCGACAGGCCAGGCAATTGCTGTCTTGTATCGGCCCAAAACCATTGACTTACAGGCATGATGGCAAAGCGTTCAAATGCACCAAGTAAAAAGGCAATAGCGTCGGGTAGGATCAAGGCGGCGGCCAACAGGCAGATTGCAACAATCGAAAAGGCAACCACCAAACCAGAGCCCCACAGCAATAATGCAACAGCAATTACCAGCAGTCCGCCAGATGCCAACATACGATAAAACGTACTGCGCCGCGTCATCAGTGCCCATGCACGCGGCTGAGCTGCGGCAAGAATGGGCATCCGCAATAATTTCTGGAGGCTCCAAAATGAGGCAAGTAGCGTGCCTGCGATTGCGATGGCCAAACCGGTCACCCACCATCCCGCGCGGAAGCTCAAATCGCCTGTAACCTGTGCACCGTATAGCCCGCGCAATGTTGCGGCGACATCAGGCAGCAACAGCGCGGCAATGAAATACCCCAGAACCACCCCCGCAGCTCCGGCAATCACGGCAATCAACAGCAGTTCAACGAGCAATGCCAGCGCCAGTGATCGCAGCGATACACCAAGGACACGCAAGGTGCGACACATGGTGCGTCTTTGTTCAAATGCCAGATTGATAGTGCCCTGGACGATAAACAGACCAACTGCAAATGCCAGCATACCAAAGGCCGACAGGTTGAGGTGAAAACTGTCGGTGAGGCGATCAATATCTGCTGCTGATTGATTGTTGATGCGTTCAAGTTGGGGAGCGGCCACCTGTAGTTCGGTTTGTAAAACCGGTTGCTGTGGCGCCACTATCAACCGGCTGATCTGACCAGATTTGTTCAACAGGCGTTCCGCCAAACCGATATCGGTCATGATGGTCGCTGATGGCACATTTTTGCCCACAATTACTTTGGCGACGCCAGGAAGAGTTGCGGCCTGCTCCGCAATGTCGGCGGAAACAATCACGCTGTAAGGGTCGGTCAGAAAACCTGCCAGATCGAAGCTATTTTCGCCCGATGTCCAACGGTTCATGGAGCGGGGCATACTGACCAAATCCACGCCGGTTACATTGATGGTTGTGGAGGCAATGGATATTTTGCCTTCAAGAACCGGCGACGTGCGCCAGCCCGATTGTTGCAGGGCCACATAGGTTGCGACTGCTATCGGCTGACCGTCACGCCGCTGCAATACTTGCCTGGCCTGCGGCAAAAGAGCGGCCCTTGCCTGATCATAGCTGCTGCGCGCCTCGGTGTTGATGGCCTGGACACCGGTCCACAAGCCAGTTGCCAGAGAAAGGCCAACAAGCAGCGTGAAGAACTGCAACGGTCGATAGGTCCAGTGAGACCACAACACCCGAAGAGCAATTGGCAAGGTCACGAAACCAAGCCCGACGTGAGAAGCAGGCTCCGGTCCATGCGTTCCGCCAGGCGCGACGAATGGGTAACCACGAGCAGGCCGGCACCTGTTTCCTCAACCAGCTGTAGCATTAGCGTGATTACTTGATCGCTGGTTTTTTCATCGAGATTGCCAGTTGGTTCGTCGGCAAGAATTAGTTTCGGTCGGGCTGCAAGCGTTCTACCGATTGCCACGCGTTGCTGTTGCCCGCCAGACAATTGCTCCGGATAGGCTTTGAGGAATTTTGTCAGCCCGAGGCGCTGGCTCAATTGATTGATCCAATCGGCGTCCTCACGCCCGGCCAAGCGCGCATGAAAACGTAAATTGTGCGCCACTGTCATCGACGGAATCAGATTAAACTGCTGAAATACTATTCCCACACTCGTGCGGCGCAGATCCGCACGCTGACGATCGTTCAGTGGACCAAGCGGAACCCCGTCCATCCAGATTTCTCCAGCATCAAAGCTTTCCAGAGCCCCGATTAAATACAGCAGTGTGCTTTTACCACAGCCAGATTCACCGGTCAGCGCCAATCGCTCCCCAGCCGCGAGTTCAAGATCAACGCCGCGCAAGACCTGCAGTGTGCCTTCTTCGGTGATGAAGCTTTTCTTCAGATTCTTGACGCTGAGCAACATGGCGAGAGCTTATGCGATTACGCGTTGGGCTGCGCGAGAAATTTTAGACACCATCTTCGTCAATTTCTCCACATCTTGTTCACGGTCCAATTTTGTCCGACACTTCAGCAGCATCAAGAAGTCGAAGTTGGATGCGCCGGCGACCGCGATAAAAGTCGGAACTGAGAGTGCCCGCCACGTGCATTTGCTTTCCAATGTTCGACAATATGGTTTGCCCGAGAGGATCGTCGGCAATACGAAATCCAATTCCGTCCAGAGACGCACCATCCGGCGACCGCAATGAAAAGCGCACATGATTGGCACCGACAACGCTGGCATGGCGGATGCTGTGTGAGGGAAACGCAAAAACCGGTTGGCTGTGACCCGCGCCATAAGGGCCCGCCTTCTCCAAACGATCGAAAAACTCATTATTGGCACCACGGGCGCTCAATGCCCCATCAATTTTCAATTGCCGGTTTTCATTGAGGCTCTCCACCTGTTTGGAAAACCGTTCCTCAAGAAATGACCGAAAATCGCCCAACCTCTCCCGGCTGATCGTAATGCCGGCAGCCATTGCGTGCCCACCGCCTTTGGCAAGCAAACCTTGCTCGACCGCTTCGCGAACTGCAGCCCCCAGGTCAACGCCCGGTATCGAACGACCAGAACCTGAACCGGTTCCAAGCCCATCAAAGGAAATTGCAAAAGATGGTCGACGAAATCGGTCCTTGAGCCGTGAAGCCAACAGGCCAACCACACCCGCATGCCACGTTTCGCTTTCGGTGACGAGCACAGATGGCCCATCGCCCAGGCCGAACTCCGCCTCTGCTTCATCGATCGCCTGCTTCAGCATCGCTGCTTCCATCGCCTGGCGTTCGCTGTTCAATTCATCCAGTCTGGTGGCGATTTCCTCGGCTTCAATCGGGTCATTGCAGGTCAGCAGTTTGGCGCCGAGTGCAGCGTCACCAATGCGACCACCGGCATTGATCCGTGGACCCAGCAAAAAACCCAAATGCCATGCGGCGGCTGGTCCATCCTGTCGTGCAACTTTTGACAAGGCGACAAGACCGGGGCTTTTTTGCCGATGCATGATTTCCAGCCCACGCAACACAAAAGCCCTGTTCACACCCTTTAACGGCACCACATCACAAACCGTCCCCAGAGCCACCAGATCCAGCCATTCCATCAAATTAGGGGGGGCAACCTCGTTGTTGTACCATTTGCGGTTGCGCAATTCACGGTTCAACGCAACAAGCGCCAAAAAGACCACTCCTGCGGCGCATAAATGCCCCTGCCCTGACATGTCATCATCGCGATTGGGATTAACCAAAGCCACCGTATCGGGCAGCGCTGATGACACCTGATGATGGTCCAACACCACAACATCCATACCCAATTCATTGGACCGGGAAACGGCTTCATGGCTGGTTGACCCACAATCCACCGTGATCAGCAGTTTTGCTTGCCGCCCAGCCAATTGCTCGATAGCTGGCAAATTGGGTCCATAGCCTTCAAATATGCGGTCTGGAATGTAAATTTCGCATTCCACGCCGCAATGGCTCAGGAACTTGTACATCAGGGCCGAAGCCGTTGCACCATCTACGTCGTAATCGCCAAATATTGCCACCCGCTCGCGGCTTGTTACCGCATCTGCAAGTCGGGTCGCCGCGGCATCCATTTGTGTAAGCGTCGACGGATCAGGCAGCAATTCCCTCAATGTCGGGTTGAGAAATGTTGCTGCGCCTTCCGGTTCCACGTCGCGCCCGGCCAGAATTCGGGCGATCAACCGGTCAACTTCATACTGGTCAACCATTTTTTCCGCATCGCCAAGCTGACGCCGCGTTGCACGCTCCACCCAGCGTTGGTTGGTCAGCGAGTTTTCTACTTCCAAAAAAGGGCGTTCAGATGGATCCATAAGCCGGGCCAGACTGCACTTTTGATGGCATTTCTTCAACACGCATAACAGGTCGAAGCGCCCGGCAGTGGGCCGTGGCAAATCCAAGTACCAGCACACCGCCTAGCTGATGTAGCAGTGCCCAAAATATTGGTACCTGCAGGAGCAACGTCGTTATCCCGATTGCCGCTTGCAATGTTACCAGAACAAACAGAACTAAACCTCTGCGAGCATGGAGTGACCCCGGCTCTGCTATTGCCAACCAAACCGCATGAGCCAGTGCTGCAATCCAAACGACATGGGCTACGCAACGATGGACGAACTGAACCGTCAGCGCGTTGTCGGTCAGATTGAGCCAAAATGGTGAAGCCGCCCACAAACCGTCGGGCAGCCATTCTCCGTTCATATCCGGCCAGGTGTTGTAAGCCATTCCGGCATCCAGACCTGCCACCAGCCCGCCAACAAATATTTGCAGCAGGATTAGCAGGATCAGCCAGCCAGCCTGATTGAATCCATCGTCTGATCCAGAACTGGTGTGTGGCGCCACCGAGCGAGCGACCCAGATGGTTGCAGCGGCAAAAATACACGCTGTCGTTAGATGGATCGCCAGCCGGATCTGGCTGACATCAACGCGATCCACCAATCCTGACACAACCATCCACCAGCCAATAGCGCCTTGCAGACATACCAGCGCGAATAAGCTTAAAGATGCAATTTTGAGCCAATGTGTCAGCTTGCCGCGCATCCAGAAATAAATCAGCGGCAATAATACCGCCAGGCCAATTAGCCGTCCCAGAAAACGATGTCCCCATTCCCACCAATAGATCGCCTCAAATTGCGCAAGCGTCATCGAGCTGTTCTGCAGTTTGAACTCGTCTGTTGTTTGATAGAGCTTAAATTCCGCCATCCAGTCAGACTGATCGAGGGGCGGGATGAAACCGAGCAACAGGTCCCATTCGGTGATCGACAGGCCTGAATCTGTCAGCCGGGTCGCACCTCCCACCAACACCATCAGCACAATCAATGCAAACAGAACATAGAGCCAATTGCGCACGGCTTTGTGCGGGTCGTTCGATAAGTAGGTTGTTTCGGTCATCGTTGTTTTAAAGGTTTCATCACGGCTTTCACCAACCCAACCGGGTGATCGTTCGCCTGTTTCGCCCGCGCGCTTGCACATGTAAAGTCGATTTTGCAATTTTGTGATTGCACAGGCAATACGCCACACATCATGACTGGCAATTTGGCCAACTATTGACTATGTCAGCTTTAGCCAAACCCGGAACAAGTCGGACATATGCGAACCACCCTGCCCCTGCGCGCCAAGAAAATGATCGGCATGTTTTTCATCATCTTGCTGGTCATCGTCTATGCATTGGTGGCGGTTGCCATTGCCACTGCAACTTTGGCAAACGCACCATGGTATGCCCATATGCTTTATTTCATGTTCAGCGGTGTGTTGTGGATCCTGCCGGCCATGGTGATCATCAAATGGATGTCGACCGAAAGCCAGCCTTAGCTCGCAGCTAACCGACGCTGACGCGTCGCAATCCGTTGCCCAGACGCGTCGGAAGTCCTGTGGTCAGAGGTCCAAAATAGCGCATTTTTTGATACAGGCCGTTGATCGATATTCTCGGCAATGCCGTCATATGATCCTGGTGAGCGGGGAATAACATGCCACCTCTCGTGGTTACCGCAGACGTGAAACCCAGATCACTCATCAAGCCAAAATCACGCGTCGATGCAGCATTGCGATAGCCATAGGGATAGGCAAAATGCCGCGACCGTTGGCCCAGTTCTGACGCCAAAATCGCCGCCCCCTGAGTGACTTCCTCCTGTGCCTGTTCAAGGCCTATTCCGTTGAAAAACTCATCTGAGAAACGACGGTTTCGTTGATTTGATT
>JAALLE010000072.1 GCA_011087605.1 Hyphomicrobiales bacterium | reverse complement strand
AAAACTGAATCAGCAAAGACTGCCGAGATTAAGGCGAGTTTTTCAACGGAATACGAAGACGTGCTGACCCATCATGAGACGTATTGGGTGATCGCCGGGAAAGGCGCAATCTCACGATCTCAATGGGATAAAATCTCAAGGACGTTGTCCTAGTGTCGAAAGATGAGTGCTGGGTTTCAAGAATGTGTTTCGGGACCGAAAATCATATTGACGATACTCGATCAGCCAAACCCACCCCGCTCAAATCCGAGAGTTCGATAGTGCCGAGGAATTGCGACTGACGCAAACAGCTACTGCTCTGTCATGCAAGAATATAGATAAACTCAGGAAGCATTAGCCAAAATTAAGGTCGAGTTAACCATACGTAAGATATGCTTAAGCCGGAATGAAAATGGGCGCATTCTGAAACGACGAGGTGTTGAGGGGCACCTGACAACTGACTGAGTAGTATAGTTTTTTTGGCAAAGAATAGTACCAACATTTTTGAATTGACGTCCCATGATCTCGGCTCTGGACTGCAATACACCGTTCCCGGTCCTTCAACTGATTTTGAGTGGAAACTGACGGCCGGGAGCTCGGCTTTGCTATGGTCGAATTTTGCTTACGATGTTTTGGAAAACTGCCGTGAGATCCATTTTGATGACCTCATAGTGGCCATCGATGATGCTGGGCAGATGTCCACCAGAGCGCCGGAAGCTTCTCCCGTTGAGGGTGATATCATTTCGCAGGACACCAGCATTGATGCTGTCGGAAAAATCGAAGAGCCGGAAGACAAAAGCTCAATTCTTATCAACGTAAGTGACCACGTAACAGATCGAATTAGCGAAAATCTGTATGTTTCCAAGGCTTGGGCAAGGTCCGGTGAAGTTGCCGTCAATGATGACGCAACTCTAACCTACTGGCCTTCCGACCATGGCGCCGGTCGCGATGAAATATCGTTGATTGTCAATGACGGGCAATCGTCTTCGGAAGTCAGGAAGATTCGCCTGGAAAATCTGGAGCCAATTGTTGAACTAGGTAGTCAATTCGTTCCTGACCAGTTTGATGTCTTCGACGCGGACGTCAGTCTGGATCTGGGTGGATATTTAGCGGACCTTCTGCTGGATGAGGGGGTAACCGTATCGGTTGATGGGCTGCCATTGGGGTTGGCCTACAATGTAGCGAGCATGCGCATTGAGGGAAAAGTAGTCGGGGATCTGGGAGATAGCCAGGCGCACTCTGTTGATGTGAGCATACGTTCGAAAGATCGCCAATTGATCAAAACCCATTTCAAATGGGTTGTTCGCGATGGCAGTGCGCAAGACAAAAATGAAGCTATGGTGCGCGCCGTGCCGCCGATATCGTCTCAAAGTGACGCAGCTGGTGCCGCAATCCTTTATTCAGTGGCGTCTCAGTCGGCTCTTGCCGCACAAGCGTTCATGCCAACCCGCACTCACGGGGAAAGCAACAAGGTCGCCAATTCGGACGGCTTGCAACTTGCGGCAATTTCCAGAACTTCAGGACAGGACGGAACGTCAAGCTCAATCGGATTCGAGGCAGCTGATCTGTTTGCTTTGCAGGTAGAAACCCCTAAGGGTGTAGAGCCAGATCATGACAGGCTTGGCGAGCTTGAAACTGCTGTTCCTCCGATAAAGCTGAACACCGATGAGCCTATCGGGTCTGTTTCAGATTCATTGCCCGCCACAGGGAGTGGCAGTTCAGCAATTCCTGTTGCAGGGATCGAGTCTGGCGCATCAAACGAGGCGCCCTTTGCCGGTACGCCTCCCACAATAGTCTCGCCAGAGGATCAGGTCGCCAGCAATATTGACGTATTGGCGGCGGCGTTCGATACCGAAGGCGATGGTCTTTCCGTTTCCGGAGCCGCCGCCGAGCACGGCAGTGTAACTGTCAACGACGACGGCACGCTTAGCTATACGCCGGACCTCAATTTTAATGGGTCCGACACAATTACCTATACGATTATCGATGCTGCCGGAAACAGCGCATTGGGCTCGTTGGAAATGACGATCATGCCGGTAAACGACGCGCCGTTGGCTGGAACGGTTGCAGCTCAAGCAACCAATGAAGACATGCCAGTTGCGACAGGCGTTGTTAGTGCAGCAAGCGACGTGGATGGCGACACTCTGCTTGTGTCAACTGCGTCCGCCAGCAATGGTTTTGTGATAATCAACGCCGACCAAACTCTGACTTACAGTCCACTTGCGGATTTTAACGGTACAGACACAATAACTTACGCGATCAGTGATGGGAATGGCGGTATAGATATTGGAAGTTATACGGTAACAATCGCTCCCGTAAATGACGCCCCAAGACCTGTCGCCGATTCCGCAATCGTCGTTGAAGACGGGTCAATATCCATAGACATACTGGCCAACGATACGGACATTGACGGTACGATTGATCCCGCAACGGTGCACATTGTGGGAACCGCTGCACCAGGGGACTCGCTGGCAATGCCGGGGGAGGGCAACTGGAGCGTTGATCCTGCAACCGGATGGGTCACTTTTGTTCCTGAAGTGGATTATGACGGACCGGTTAGTCCGGTGAGCTATACCGTGCAGGATGACTCGGGCGCCACCAGCAATCCGATTGCAATCTCGGTATCGATCACGTCGGTCAACGATGCGCCCGTTGCTGTAGCAAATTCGGGCACGGCAATTGAAGACGGATCAGTAACACTCAATGTCCTGTCCAACGACTCGGATCTGGACAGCCTGATTGACCCGACAACCGTCCAGATAGTCGGCACTGCCGCAGCTGGCGACCCTTTGACCGTGCCAGGTGAGGGGGTTTGGAGTGTCGATGGCGGGACTGGAGAAATTACATTTGTACCGGAAACGAATTTTACCGGACCGGTTACAGATATCAGTTACACAGTTCGCGACGTTGACGGGCTGACCAGCAATGCTGCCGCATTGTCGGTTTCCATTACGCCAGTAAATGATGCGCCGGTTGCAAGTGCCGATTCAGATAGCGTCGTCGAAGATGGTGCGATCGTTGTTGATGTTTTGGCCAATGACAGTGATCTCGATGGCAGCGTCGACCCCACGACGGTTCAAATTACCGGAGCGGCCCTGGCAGGCGACTCATTGATCGTTCCAGGGGAGGGAGTATGGAGCGTCAACACCATCACAGGTGAGATCACATTTACTCCGGAAACTGATTACACAGGCGCGGTAACAGACATTACCTACAGTGTGGCAGATGATGGTGGCCTGATAAGCAATACTGCAACGGTGGCGGTCTCAATTGTGCCGGTCAACGATGCCCCTGTTGCAGTGGCGGACAGCGACAACGTTTTTGAAGATGGCTCTGTGAGCATCGACGCGCTGGCAAATGACACTGATATTGATGGCACGCTTGACCCAGCCACAGTTCAAATTACCGGCACGGCCCTGGCGGGTGATCCGCTGCTGGTTGCAGGCGAAGGGGTTTGGAGTGTCAATACGATAACCGGCGAGATCTCATTCACCCCGGAAGCCGATTTTACCGGCCCGGTGACTGATATTACCTACACGGTTCGCGACGATGCCGGACTGACCAGCAACCCGATTTCGGTGTCGGTTACCATTACCGCCGCTAATGATGCCCCCGTTTCTGGAGCCGTGCCAGATGCAGGTGTCAATGAAGATGCTTTTGTGGCCAATATTGATGTGCTCAGCTTTGCCTCCGATGTGGAAGGCGACAGCCTGATCGTAACTACGGCATCTGCGATAAATGGCACCGTAACTATCAATCCGGACAGCAGTCTGAATTATACGCCAGACCCCAACTATAACGGCACCGACGTCATCTCTTACGAATTGTCGGATGGTAACGGAGGCACGAGTTCCGGTGCTCTGGATGTTATTGTAGCCCCGCTAAACGACGATCCGGTGGCAGGTTCACCACCATTGGACAGCACTGACGAAGATACTGCCGCGATTAGCCTGGACGTCCTTTCATATGCCAGCGATATCGACGGAGATGTGTTATCAGTTACCGGCCCGACAGCGGTTCACGGGATTGTATCAGTCAACCCTGACGGCACGCTCCACTATATGCCGGATTTGAATTTTAACGGCGTTGATACAATTACTTACACCATTGACGACGGCAATGGCGGGACGGCTTTTGGGTCTAAATTGGTGTTCGTGGCTGCAGTCAACGATGCGCCAGTAGCAAGTGCCGATGTGAACTCGGTAACTGAAGATGGATCGGTGACGATCAATGTGCTGGGCAATGACAACGATGTGGATGATGGGCTCGATCCCGCCACGGTTCAAATCGCTGGCACTGCTTTGGCAGGAGATCCTTTGGTTGTGCCGGGCGAGGGTACCTGGAGCGTCAATGTCATCACGGGGGAGATCAGTTTTGCTCCTGAACCGAATTATACCGGCACGGTTGCCGACATTACCTATACGGTCATGGACAATAGTGGTGTCCTGTCCAATCCAGCCACCATCTCCGTTTCGATTGTTCCCTCAAACGACGCTCCGGTTACCGTTGATGATGCTGATATTGTAGCTGAAGACGGTTCCGTCGTGATCGATGTTCTGGCCAATGACAGCGACATCGACAATCTGATTGACCCGACAACGGTACAGATTACAGGAACTGCCCTTGCGGGTGATCCGCTTGTTGTTGCCGGGGAGGGTGTCTGGACCATCAATCCAGTAACGGGTGAAATCACTTTTACACCGGAGGCAGATTTTGACGGCGCAGTTAGCGATATAACCTATACGGTGCTGGATGTTGGTGGGATTGTTAGCAATCCGGCGACGGTGTCGGTTTCCATCACACCGGTCAATGACGCTCCAAATGCGGTCGCCGACAGCGACAGCGTTTTGGAAGATGCGGTAATTGCCATCGATGTTCTGGCCAATGACGTCGACATTGACGGCACGCTGGATCCGGCGACTGTGCAGATCACGGGCACGGCCTCGGCAGGTGATCCACTGGTAGTTGCCGGTGAAGGCACCTGGAGTATCAACATTGTCACCGGTGAGATCAGCTTTGCTCCAGAACCGAATTACACCGGCACGGTTGCGGACATCACCTATACGGTCATGGACGATAGCGGGGCGGTGTCCAACCCGGCAACGGTTTCCGCATCGATCTCTTCGGTTAACGACGCTCCGGTAGCCGCCGATGATGCTGATATTGTAGCCGAAGACGGTTCCGTCGTGATCGATGTTCTGGCCAATGACAGCGACATCGACAATCTGATTGACCCGACAACGGTACAGATTACAGGAACTGCCCTTGCGGGTGATCCGCTTGTTGTTGCCGGGGAGGGTGTCTGGACCATCAATCCAGTAACGGGTGAAATCACTTTTACACCGGAGGCAGATTTTGACGGCGCAGTTAGCGATATAACCTATACGGTGCTGGATGTTGGTGGACTTGTCAGCAATCCAGCAACGGTGTCGGTTTTCATCACACCGGTCAATGACGCTCCAAATGCTGTTGCTGACAGCGACAGCGTTTTGGAAGATGCGGCAATTGCCATCGATGTTCTGGCCAATGACGTCGATATTGACGGTTCGCTGGACCCGGCGACTGTGCAGATCACGGGTACGGCCTCGGCAGGTGATCCACTGGTAGTTGCCGGTGAAGGCACCTGGAGTGTCAACATTGCCACAGGTGAGATCAGCTTTTCTCCTGAAGCCGATTACGCAGGAACTGTCACCGACATTACCTATACGGTCATGGACGATAGCGGTGCGGTGTCCAATCCGGCAACGGTTTCCGTAACCATCACACCGGTCAACGACACACCTATCACCGCTGATGACGTTGATGTCGTACTCGAAGACGGGTCGGTCGCGATCGATGTTCTGGTCAATGACATTGATTTGGACGGCACACTTGATCCGGCAAGTGTACAGATCACCGGAACTGCTCTTGCAGGCGATCCGTTGGTCGTCGCTGGGGAAGGAATTTGGACGGTTAATCCAGCTACCGGTGAAATTACCTTCACACCTGAGCCTGACTATATCGGTGCGGTAACCGACATCTCCTATACGGTTCGCGATGATTCAGGTGCCACATCGAATGCATCGATCGTTTCGATGTCGATTACTGATACAAATGATGCTCCGGTGCTCGACCTCGATAGCGGCGTTGGTGGAGTTGGAAGCAGCAGCACATTTGTCGAGGATGCGGGATCTGTGGCAGTAGCAAGTGCCAACGTTTTGGTGCTTGATCCCGAAAACAGCCTGTCACGGATCATCGTCACACTCGACGCGGTGTTGGACGGTGCCAATGAATTGCTGACTGTTAATACGTCAACATTTGCCCTCGATGCTGATAGTTCCGGTTCCTCAACCTTGGGCAGCGGATTGCAGATTGCCTATAACTATACCGCCGCGACAAGGGAGTTAATCGTTACTCATATCGCTGGTGCTGGAACAATGCTGACCAGCACCAATGTGGAAGAAGCCATTGAAGCACTGGCATATGAGAACCTGTCCGACGCGCCAACCACGGGGGATCGTCGTTTCACAATCGTCCTGGAAGATGAAGGCGCCCTGACATCGCCACCCACGGATGCGGTTGTGACTGTACAGGCAACAAATGACGCCCCCA
Source organism: Hyphomicrobiales bacterium (assembly GCA_011087605.1). Lineage (GTDB taxonomy): Bacteria > Pseudomonadota > Alphaproteobacteria > Rhizobiales > Rhizobiaceae > Pseudahrensia. Next base: position 14,151 of record JAALLE010000072.1, on the reverse strand, counting down.
CCGACATGACTTTTGCTGCCGGTGGAATTGACGAAAACTCAGCTCCTTCCAGCGTCGCAACTACAATCGCGACAGTTGATCCGGACACTGGCGACAGTTTTACTTATGCGTTGACCAGCGATTCATCCGGTTTTTTCGAGATATCCGGCAATCAGATTGTTGTTAAGTCCGGCGCGACGATTGATTTTGAAACCTCCACCAGCTATGACGTTACAGTTGAAGTCACGGATTCAGGTGGGCTGACCTATTCAGAAGCCTTCACTATTGTTGTCAATGACGTCAATGAAGCACCAACAGACATAGACGGTGCGGCCAATACGGGCACGGCCATCAACACGGATGGTGGCAATGCTGCCTATTATCAGGCCACTGATGGTAGTGCCCTGATTGGTGGTTTGACCGAATTTACCTTCGAAACTCAGTTTGCCATTGACGACCCCTCGGCTGTTACCTCTATTGAATTGTTTAGTTATTTTGCCGGTGGCGGGTCCGACGAAATTCAACTGGCAATTGGCGACCTGTCGGGACCCTCGCCGTACATCTATTTTGAACTCAACAAATCCAGCGATGTGCACGTGGCGTGGAACGCTGCCGAACTACTGGACGGGGCTCAACACACGGTGTCGTTTGCCTGGTCGAATACATTCGGCGACTGGTCCTTTTTTATGGATGGCGTGGAAGTGGCCAGTGGGACCGGGCACGAAGTTGGCGAGGTGCTCGACCCGGGGGGAGTCCTCATCTTTGGCAAGGACCAGGATGCAACAGGTGGAGGACTGACAACCGGCGAGGGCTTTGCCGGGACCTTCTATGATATACGCCTGTTCGATGATGTGCGCACGCCAGCAGAAATACAGTCAGGCGCCAACGCTACTCTACCTCCGTCGTCACCAAACATGATCGCCAACTGGCAGTTTGGCGTGGATGGAACAGATGACATTGTTGATACAGTCTCCGGGAATGATCTGATACTAAACCAGGCAACCGGGTCTGGTTTTACCCCAAGCACCCCCATAGCGATGGTTGGCTTGAGCGAGGCCTCTGCTGATGGCACCGTGGTGGCTACCTTGTCGGTCAGCGATGTGGATGCGGGAGATTCCCACACATTTACGATTACCAGCGATCCATCAGGCTTTTTCGAAATCGTCGGCAATGAGTTGCGCGTCGCCACCGGTGCGGCGTTTGATTATGATATCCAGGAAGTTCATTCGGTCACAGTGCAAGCCGAGGACAGTGGTGGTTTAACTACCAGCCAGGTCTTCAACATCGACGTGCTCAACGAAGTTGACAACCTGGCCCCCACCGACCTCGAAGCGATTGGTATTAACGGCACCTCGATCAATCACGATGGAGGAAATGCCGCCTATTACTCGCCCGATGACAGTTCGGCATTGTTTGGTGGTATGACCACGCTGACAGTAGAAGCTCAGTTTGCAGTGCAGGACTATTCCGGCCTGACAGACCTGCCGATGCTAAATTATTTGGTCGGAACTTCAGAACAGTTCGACTTCCGAATCGTCAATCCCAATGGCTCGCCACAAATTCGGGCACGAATTGACGGGCAGAATGCATTTCCATCCTGGGATGCGAGCCCATTGCTGGATGGAAATGTACACACGATTTCCTTTGCGTGGACCAGTTTTGGCGGTGTCTGGGAGATGTATATCGATGGTGTCCGGCTGGACAACGGCACTGGTCTGGCCAATGGCAGCAGTCTGGATTTCGGCGGCAATCTGGTCATTGGCATCGATCAGGATACAGCCGGTGGCAGTTTTGAGACTGATCAGGTGTTTACTGGCACATATTACGATATTCGTATTTTCGATGATCTGCGGACCGCGACCGAAATCGCTCTAAATGCCGGAGAATCGGTGGTTTCAACCGAAGACGGGCTTGTGGCGAACTGGCAGTTTGGCGAGGGAGGTGGGTCGCAAATCGTCGATGTGGTTGGCGGTAACAATCTGAATTTGGGCCAGGCACCCGGTGTTGGTTTCACAACCATCACACCGGAATCGACTCTCGGGATTTTTCAAAACGCTCCCGACGGCAGTTTCATTGCCAGCCTGTCTGCCGTTGATCCCAATTTCAACGAGAGCTTCACCTATGCAACCACCAGTGACCCGTCGGGCAACTTTGAGATAGTTGGAGACCAACTGGTTGTCGCCACTGGTGCGTCGATGGACTTCGCCACCGATCCTTTCCACACAATCACAATTGAGGTGACCGATGAAGGTGGGCTGACCTATTCTGAAAACGTCACCATTGCGGTGCTCAATGACAGCGGGTTCATCGGCGGTACGCCGACTCAGATAGTTGGAACCCCAAACCCTGATACATTGGTTGGCACAGCAGAGGGTGAGTTCATTTTCGGCCTTGGCGATGATGACATTATTTATGGAAACGGTGGCAATGATGCGATTCATGGACATGACGGTTCCGATACAATTGAAGGTGGTGCGGGCGATGATGTGATATTTGCCGATCGTGAAAGTCAGGCCAGCGATTTGGTGGACCCGGTCCAGCACATCATCAATACCGACACGAGCGGAAACCAGTCCGGACCATCGGTAGTCGCTCTGGCCGATGGGCGAATGCTGGTCACCTGGTACGATCAGGCGCAAGAGAACAACGACCATCAATCAAGGGTTCAGGGGCAATTTGTAAATCCAGACGGCACGCTTGACGGTTCGCAGTTTGAATTCAGCAATATAGAAGTTGAAGGGCGTGATCTTCACGACATGCCCCTGATGAACAGCACTCTTCTTGCGACCGGAGATGTCCTGGTCACCTGGGTAACGGAAAGTCAACATGATCAGGATGGTGACGGGGAAGCACTGTTCGGCGTGGTTGTTGATACGTCTGGCGGTGGGCCCGGCCTGCCTTTCCAGATCAATCAGACTTCGGCGGGTCCACAGTCCGGCACCTCGGTCACCGCGATGGAAGACGGTCGCGCCATGGTTGTTTGGTATGATGAAGGTCGCGATGGTGGAACCAATGCTCAGGTACATGGTCGCATCGTCAATCCCGACGGCACGGTAACGACGCCGGAATTCGACATCGGTTCATTCGGCGTAACAGGTATCGATTTTACAGATATGCCTCCATTGACAAGCGTCGCATTGGCAACTGGCAGCGTTTATGTCAGCTGGGCATCTTTTGGAGACGACAACGTAGACGGTAGCGGTAGTGCCGTTATCGGCGTGCTGGTCAATCCTACCACCGGCATTGCTGGTGAGGAAACGATCATCAACGATTATGCGACCGGGCACCAATCACCGCCTGTAGCCATAGCTCTGGATGACGGTGGTGTATTCCTTGTCTACTACGGCGACGCCTGGAACGATAACGATGGCGATATGACTCTCAAGGGGCGTTTTGTTGACGCCGGAGGAGACCTTGATGGGCCTGAGATCGATATTGGTACCGCCTATATCGAAGGAAACCCCGTTTACGACATGCCGCCGCTGACGGCTGTAAAGAATGCCGATGGTGACGTGCTTGTATCCTGGCTGGAAGACAACACCCTGGGATCAGACATTGTCGCAAATCTGATTGATGTCTCCACTCATTCCGTCGGTGCCGACCTGCAGATCAGTGATCCGACAGGGAATAGACTCTCTGCTCCTGTTTTGGTTGCACTGGGCGATGGCCGCATTTTGGCCACCTGGTACGAGCGTGGCGATTTCGACGATGTTTCCGGCATGGTGGTCAAGGCGCAAATACTAAACAGCGATGGTAGCCAATCGGGATCGCAACTGGATGTCGGCAGCTATCCTGTAGAAGGTGATGATGCCATTGACATGCCACCCCTGACTGCGACGCTGATGATCGATGGCAACGTCATGATCAGTTGGGAAACCGACGATTGGGCGGATGTTACAGGTGGCGGCAATGGCAGTGAAGTTGTCAGCGTCATCGTCAAGACCAAGTCGACTGCTGGTGCCGACGTTGTTTCAGGCGACAGCGGCGATGACATCATTTCGGGTGGCGATGGTGACGACAGAATCGATGGCGGCAGCGGGGCCGACAGTCTAGACGGTGGTGACGGTGTGGATATCGTCTCATTTAGTTCAGCAACCAGTGGTGTAACGGCATTGTTTGAAGATGCCGATGCCGGCGGAATTGACGGTGCATATACGGGAGCCAGCGCTGGCGGCAAAACAGGTGATGCTGCAGGCGACACATATTTGTCGTTTGAACGGGTGGAAGGTTCAGATTTCGACGACGCGTTTTACGGCACTGCCACCGGCATGAGCGCCACGCTCGGCTATGGTGACGACCAATTCGACAATGATGCAGCATCGATTGGTATCGATACTATTCTGGGCGGATTTGGCTCTGATACAATCCATACAGGTGCGGGGGACGACTATTTGTCTGGTGGGGCGGGCAGTGACAGCCTGTTTGGCGAAGACGGTGACGACACGCTCGACGGCGGCGAGGGTGCAGATCTGATCAACGGTGGTAGTGGATTTGATACGGCGTCCTATATCAACGCAACCTCTGGAGTCGATTTGCTGCTCACCGCCGCAGATGCGTTTGGCATTGACGGTGCCTACGCCAACAGCGCCTCGGGTGGTCAAACTGGCGAGGCCGCGGGTGACACCTTTGTCAGTGTGGAACGGGTTGTTGGCAGTGATCACAATGACCGGATCTTTGGCCTCAACACAGGCACAACCGTCGAACTTGGAGCCGGTGACGACGTATTCGACAATGATTCAACCCAGGTCGCAGTCGATGATATTTCTGGTGGTGACGGCAACGATATTATCCGAACAGGTGACGGTGATGACATCATCACCGGTGAGCAAGGCAATGACAATCTGCGCGGCGAAGGTGGCGATGATCTCATCTACGGTGGTGACGACAGCGACTTGATTGCTGGTGGAATGGGAGATGACACTGCCGACGGTGGCGCGGATACGGATACCTATTATGCAAATGGATTTCGGGCAGATTTCACGCTGATCGACAATCTCGACGGAACTTATAATTTGCGAGACGACCGTCCTGGATCTCCCGAAGGCAACGATTTGCTGACCAATATCGAATTGATCGAGTATTGGGATCAGATAGTTGGTGTCAACAATCCGCTGTCGCTTGATTTGGACGATACCGCAGCAGGCAGTGGATATACCACATCGTTTACCGAAGGAGGTGGGGCGGTTTCCATTACCGATACCGATGTGGTGTCAGCCGATCCGGAAAGTTCGCTGTCATTTATATCGGTTGTTGTTTCCAACATGCATGACGGCTCTGATGATGTTTTGTCGATAAATGGCAACGGCATCAGCCTCGACAGCGATGCGGCTGGCTCAACGCTGCTCGCCAGCGGCCTGACCATCGCTTATTCCTATTCTGCAACCACCGGGGAATTGCTGATCAATCACCAAAGTGGACCAGCGACCCTCCTGACGAATGCTCAAGTCGAAGAAGCACTTGAAAGTCTGACTTATGAAAACCTGTCTGAAGAGCCAACCGAAATTGACCGCGAATTCGTGGTCGTGCTGCAAGACATGGATGGCAATCAGTCTCCCGCAGCAATTTCGACTGTGGCAATTCTCGGCGTCAACGATGTACCGGTCGCGGTTGGTGAAAGCGACACAGTCAACCAAAACGCTTCAGTTACCATCGACGTTCTGGCCAATGACAGCGATGTTGACGGGACCCTTGTGCCAGCCACGGTTCAAATAGTTGGCACTACTGACCCTGGAGACTCTCTCGTGGTGCCGGGAGAGGGAATCTGGTCGGTCAACACTTCAACGGGAGAAATCACCTTTACACCGGATGCCGCATATTCCGGCGCTGTTACCGACATAAGTTACACCGTGCAGGACGATCAAGGAGGAGTTTCCAATCCGGCAACGATCTCCATGTCGATAATTGCGGCAAATGTTGCGCCGTCCCTTGACCTCGACAACACCAGTGGTGGCAGCAATTACGCGACCACGTTCACCGAGGGTATGTCGAGTATCAAGATCACCGGTTTGAATACCCAACCGACGGATATTGAAAATTCCCTTTACAGCATTACCGTGACATTGGATGCCATTCCCGACGGCTCATCTGAAGTTTTGACCGTGAATTCGCCAACATTTTCCTTAGCCAGCGACAATGCCGGCATGACAACGCTTGGCAGCGGACTACAAGCCTCCTACGTCTACACCGCTGCAACACGAGAGCTCGTGTTGACCAATTTTGCCGGTCCGGGTGATCCGCTGACTGTGGCCAATGCGGAAGAAATTCTGGAAAGCCTGTCCTATCGCAATGCCTCAGAAGACCCAACCGCGGGCATCCGAACCTTTACGGTTGTTCTCGAAGACGATCAGGGCCTCACGTCGACGCCGGTCTATGCAACCATCGATGTTATCGCAGTCAACGATGCGCCCGTTGCGGTGGCCGATAGTGTTACTGTTCCCGAGGATGGAATGGTCATCATCGACGTGCTTGCCAATGACAGTGATGTTGACGGCACGTTGGATCCGGCAACAGTACAAATTACCGGCACCGCCTCTGCCGGTGACCCGCTTGTGGTGGCCGGCGAAGGCGAATGGAAAGTCAACACACTGACTGGCGAAATTTTGTTCGCACCGGAACCAAGTTATGATGGAGCTGTTACGGACATTACCTATACCGTTCAGGACGATCTGGGCGCCACAAGCAGTCCCGCAACGGTTTCTGTATCCATCACCGGCACAAATGATGCACCGCACACGCCTTCAGACTATGCCGTGACGTTGGAAGACAACGCCGTCGTCATTGATGTGCTGGCGAATGATTTCGACATCGACGGTACGCTTGACCCAACAAGCGTTCAAATAACCGGTACAACGTCAGCAGGCGACCCGCTTGTTGTCGCTGGAGAGGGTACTTGGACAATTAATCCGGCGACCGGGCAAATTACCTTTACACCAGAGGCCGATCATGACGGTTCGGTAACCGATATAACCTACACGGTGCGCGATGATCTGGGAGCAGTTTCCACACCAGTGGTTTGGACCGACACCAATTCTTATTGGCGGTTGGAGGGAGGCGGGGTTGATGCGGTTGGTGGTCATGATGGTGTCGTAAGTGGGACAACGACAGTTGCCGGCGACACAGGTTCGGCGTTGAGTTTTGACGAGTTGGATGATCAGATCGTCATCTCAGACTTTGGATTGAACAATGAATTCACCTTGTCATTCAAAATCAAGATCGATGACAATACGGGCAGTTTGTTCCAGTACATCTACAGCCACGGCGATATTAATACGACCAACAGTCTCAATGTTTTCCTGAATGAAGACAGTCATGGATCCGATCCCAATCAGTTGCGAACTGTCATTCGTGATACGGATGACACGCTGGACAATACTGCGCTTCAATTTGATGCAAGCGCCATCATAGGCGATGGAAATTGGCACACCTACACATTGACCGTGGAATCTGGCGTTGGTGCGACCGTCTACCTGGATGGAATATTACAGGCGACCGACGCAACTCGTGGTGGCGATGCAATCGACCCGATTACCGATTTGAATCTCGGCGCCCGCTATGACAGTGACCCGGACCGTTTTTTTGGCGGCGCGCTGGACAGCGTGCACCTGCTCGACCGGTCCTTAACGTCTGCCGAAGTTGAAAGTCTGCATCTTGCAGGCAGTGAGTCCGGGCAGGTTCATGTAGATATTACCCCGGTTAACGATGCCCCCGTTGCGGGGGATGAAACTCTCAACGTCAATGAGGATTTGACCGGTGGGCGCAATGTTCTGGCCGACGACTTCGACGTAGACGGTACGCTCGATCCGGCAACAATTCAGATTGGTGGCACGGCCTCTGCCGGCGATCCCCTGGTGGTTGCGGGCGAAGGCACATGGACGGTTAACACCGTGACTGGCGTAATCCGATTTACACCAGAACTTAATTACACTGGCCCGGTGACTGACATCACCTACACGGTTCAGGATGATCAGGGAGCCGTGTCAAATCCAGCCACGTTCTCCTACAATATCATACCGGTAAACGACGCGCCCCACGACTTGGATGCGACCAGCACTTCGGGTTTAGGCTCCAGCGAAATCGTCAACACGACCACAGCTGACAGCCAGCGCCTGGGCACCAGTGCCGCCATGTTGGATGGCGGCTATGTCACGACCTGGTATTCAATGAATCAGGACGGTAACGGCCATTGGGATATCTACGCTCAAAGATTTGATTCCGCGGGAGAAAAAACAGGCACTGAGTTTCGTGTGAATACAGACGACGACAACCACCAGTTTTGGTCGGATGTTGCAGGATTGACCGGCGGTGGATTTGTCATCTCCTGGCTCGACTTTTCTGAAGGCGGCGTCGCTGGCGAATATGGTGTGCACTATCAAGTATATGATGCCTCAGGCAATACGGTTGGTAGTGAAGCGAACGCAAATACAACGACGCTCGGGCAGCAATTTCCAAGTGACATTGTAGGCACCGATGACGGTGGATTTGTACTGACATGGCGGTCAGAAAATGTTGATGGGGATGGCATGGCAGTCATCACCCGCAAATTTGATGCAACTGGCGCGCCATTGTCAGCAGAAATACAAGTCAATACAACCACGCTTGGTGATCAGAGCGCCGGCGCCTTGGCGGCTTTACCTGGCGGGGGATATTTGGTTGCCTGGCAATCTGAAAACGTCGATGCCGCAGGAACTGCAATTGTGTTTCAACGTTTCGATGCGGCCGGTGGTAAAATTGGTGGTGAAATCCAGGCAAATACAACGACATTGGGAGATCAGGCAGCTGCCTATATCGCGATGCTGTCCGATGGCGGCTTTATTGTCGCCTGGACATCCAACGATCATCTGGCGGGTGACGGATCGGGGGTATATTTTCAACGTTATGATGTTGCAGGATCACCCGTAGGTGGCGAAGTAACGATTGATGAGGCAGGTGGTGCAATCGCCCTGTCCGATATTCAAGTTGAGGGTCTTCCCGGCGGTGGATGGATTACCAGCTGGCGTAGCAATGCTGATGGCGATTTCGACGTGTTCATGGAACGATATGCGGCCGACGGTACTTTGATCGAAGACAATGTCGTGGTTACCAACGCCGCGGACGAACAACGCTATCCCCGTCTTGCCGTACTCAACAACGGCGATGCGGTATTCAACTGGACCGACATCAACGGCGCTGACGGTGATCTCAATGGCGTCTATCAACTTATCTATGCCAACCCGGAAGCATCACCACGGGTCAGCGAAAATGCTGGTGCCGGAACCGTCGTTGCATCTTTGACCACCAGCGATGTAGATATCGGCGACACCTTTACCTACGCTTTGACCAGCGATCCGTCAGGCTTTTTTGAGATTGTCGGCGATGAAATTCGAGTCAAAGCGGGTGCGACAATTGACTATGAGACGGCGAATACGCATGCGGTGACGGTAGAATCGACAGATTCCGGAGGCCTCACCACGTCAAAATCGTTCAACATCACTGTTGCCGATGAGAATGACAACGCACCTACCGGTATATTGGCATCTGGCAATATCGGAACTTCGATCAATACCGATGCCGGCAATGCAGCCTATTTCCTGGCAGCAGATGGTGGTGCCTTGCTTGGGGGACTGAGTACATTCACGGTTGAGGTGCAGTACAGTTTGGATGCTCCTTTGGCAGATGGAGAGGTGGCACCGATATTCAACTACCACTCGGGCGGCACGGATCAATTGGAAGTTTCAGTGACTAATGACACTGGAACATCACCAACACCCTTCGTAACGCTGGAGGTTGCCGGTTCGGCGATCAATATTGTTGCATGGGATGCCAGTCAGATGATGGACGGTGCTCAGCACACCATTGCGGCGACTTGGGACAACACGGCCGGAAATTGGGAGCTTTTTCTGGACGGAATTTCGGTTGCAAGTGGTTCCGGCATTGCGACAGCCCAGACGATCGCAGGTGGCGGATTCCTGATTTTTGGCCAGGAACAGGACAGTCCCAACGGTAGTTTCAACACCGATCAGGAATTTAGGGGAACCTATAATGACGTTCGCATCTTTGACGATGTGAGATCATTGGCCGAAATTTCTGCCGGTGTTAACACCACGCTCTCCTCCAGCACCCCAAACCTTATCGCGAACTGGCGGTTTGAAGATTCAGAAACATCGTCCGTGACTGATCATGTTGGAGGAAACAATCTGAGTCTTAATCAGGTATCCGAACCCGGCTTTTCACCGAGCACTCCGCAAAGTGTTGTTTCTGTTGTTGAAAACAGCGTGGTTGGAACCGTTGTGGCGAACCTGTCAACCATAGATGCGGACCCAGGCGACACATTCACCTATACGATCACCAGCGACCCATCCGGGTTCTTTGAAATTGTTGGAAATGAAGTTCGGGTCAAAGCTGGTGCCGCGCTGGATTATGAGAATGCGAACAGCCATAACGTTACGATTCAAGTTACGGATTCCGCTGGCTTGACCTATTCGGAAGTGATTACCATCCTGGTGACGAATTCCGATCAGGAGACTTCTGGAACAGCTGCAGCTGATCTTATCCAGGGTACGCCAAATTCAGAAACAATTATCGCGCTGGGTGGAGCAGACTTCGTCTATACCCAGGGCGACAACGACATTGTTTTAGGTGGTGCCGGAAATGACATTCTGCATGGCCAGGATGGATCGGATACTATTTATGGCGGTAGCGAAGATGATCTCATCTATGGTGATCGACAGACAGTTGCCAGCGACACTGTAGGTTCGCAGTCGCTTACCAACACCCATTCTACGGGTGATCAATCCGCACCGCTTACAGTCGCATTGGCTGACGGATCTATGCTTGTTGTCTGGTATGACGGTGCAATGCTCAATCCGGACCCGTCGATGATTTTGCGCGGCCAAATCGTGCAACCAAACGGCACCAAAGTGGGGTCAGAATTTGTCATTGGCACAACCTATCTAGAGGGCAACAACATTTTCGACGCACCGCCCCTGTCGATGGATCGGTTGACCGATGGCAATGTTTTCGTCGCTTGGCAAACGGATAACAACCAGAGCTATGATGGAGATCAAACATCAATTTCTGGGTCGGTTATTGATGTTTCCACCATGTCGGCAGGTGCAGAAATTCAGATCAATACCAATGGCGCTGGCTTTCAAACGGGTCCGATCGTAACAACCCTCGACGATGGTCGCGCTTTAGTTGTCTGGTATGAAAATGGAACTGGCGACAACAGCACCATGACGATTTCAGCGCAATTTATGAATGCTGACGGAACCAAGAATGGGGCCCAAATGGCCATCGGAATGTCCGCGGTATCTGGCGACAACCTTCGTGACATGCCCCCCGTGGCAGTCGAAAAACTGACTGATGGCAATGTCTATGTTGCCTGGTCGACCAACGATTCAATTTCAGTTGATGGGAGCGGTTCGGCGGTTGCAGGTGTCCTGGTGGAGGTGGCGACAAGCACGGCGGGTTCGGAAACGATTATTAACACGACTATAGCTAGCAATCAGTCCGGGCCGGTGATTGTGGCTCTGGAAAATGGCGAGTTTTTTGTCGCTTGGTATGACAATGCAGAGTCGAGCAACAATGTGACCATGATGGTTCGTGGCCAGTTTTTTAATAAGGATGGAACTCCCAAGGGTTCCGAAATCGCCATTGGCACTTGGGCAGTTGACGGCACTGATGGAAACGACCTATCGCCTTTGACCGCGATTGCCACAGCAGACGGCAATGTGCTGGTTGGCTGGCAGTCGGAAGGAAGCCTGGCCGTCGACGGTGCAGATTCAGCTGCTGTTGCAGCATTGGTAAACACGGCTGCTCAAACTGCCGGTGCCGAATTTGTTATCAATACCACATCAGCGCTAGCCCAGTCAGCGCCAATATTTGTCGCTCTGCATGATGGTCGCATCTTTGCGACTTGGATTGATGACTCGGATTTAGACTCCAGTGGATTGCGTCAGATCCGCGCTCAGATGCTAAATGCAGATGGCTCCAAGGACGGTGGCGAATTGATGATCGGTGTGAGTGATGCCGAAGGAAATGATAACATTGACATGCCGCCGCTGACCGCGGCGTTGACCATGAATGGAGATGTTTTCATCAGTTGGCAAACAGACGACTCGTTCAATGCTGACGGTGATGGTTCGGCTGTTGCAAGCGTATTGGTGCAAACCAGAACAAGTGCCGGCAACGACGTTCTTTTTGGTGAAGACGGTGACGATACGATCAGTGGGGGCGCAGGTAACGACACTGCTGATGGCGGCACTGGTACGGACACTTATGTCGCAAATGGTGCCAATGCAGACTTTACTTTGGTTGACAACAACGATGGAACATTCACCCTGACGGATATCCGCGGTGGTTCTCCCCAGGGCGCCGACACTTTGAGTGAAATCGAGTATATCCAGTATACCGATCAGACTGATTCTACGGGACAAACATATTTAGGTGACAGTTTCTCCAACATTTACACCGGTACATCAGGGGCCGATTATATCGACGGAGACAGTGGAGGCGACACACTTGATGGCGCGTTTGGTAGCGACACAATTCTTGGCGGCACAGGTGATGATACCTTAACAGGTGGGCCCGGCGACGATATTATTGACCCAGGCGCTGGTGGTTCCGACGTGGTAATCTATACCGGCAACCGCGCCGACTATACGATTCATGACAATCAGGACGGAACCTTTGTGATCACCGACAATCGTGGCGGGTCACCAGATGGTATCGACACATTGTTACAAGCCGCTGATCTCCAGTTCGCAGATCAACTGATCGATATTGCTTCAGCTGTTACAGCAGTATCTCCGATCGCACTTGACCTCAATCGTGATGGCCGCATCAACGTCACTGGTGAAACCACGGCCAAGGACAAATCTGACATTTCCGGCATTGGAGACACGGTGTATTTCGACATGGATGGCAATGATGACCTGGAAACCATTGAATGGCTTGACGGCACAGGTGATGCGCTGCTGGTCAATAATGTGGATGGCAATGCGATGAATGACATGAATGGCACGCGTTTGTTTGGAGATCAGGGCGGCACTTATGACCACGGCTATCAGCAACTTGCAGAATTTGACTCCAATTCGGACAATGTAATCACCGAAGAAGAATTCGTGGGGCTGAACCTTTGGATTGACGATGGTAACGCACGCGTCGACAAGGGTGAATTGTTTACACTGCAGGAGTTGGGTGTTTCAGAAATCGAACTTTCCCTGAACGAAGATGCAACGGACGATGAAGGCCGCGATCTGTTTCAGTCATCGGCTACGCTGGAAGATGGTTCCAGAATTTTGACGGAAGATGTCTGGTTTGCTCAAGAGATCGCCAGCAGTGAAGAAGAACGCTATCTGCATCCGGAGCAGATAGACGTTTAGCGGTGCACGTCGTTTATCGCTGACCAAATTCAATGCATTGGATTTAATGCGATATTTTCAACTACTTTTATTTGAATTATGGCTGGGGCCATTAATTGCCCATTGTCCACCCGAAAGGTTTTGAAATGACAACCGGGTCCTCGCGTGCTTGTTTTCCAGCCAATCCGCAGAGGGTTTAGTTTGAAAGATGCACAAGGAGTTGGCGAAATGAGATTTTTAAACAGAGGTCAGGCGAAAAAGCATGGTGACGATTTATACGTTCATCAGCCCGGTCCACCCTCACCAGAAGTTCCCGGATTCCTCGTCGCGCTGCAAGCAGGAGGCTTGCCATTTATAGAAGATTGGTACCCCGAAGAACCGCCAGAGCCAGAATTCGAAGACGATTTCGATGTAGAGCCCGAACTCATGTAATGAATCAAGAATCCCACGAGGATGGAGTTCGGTGACTTCCGTCACACGTTCCAGCATACAGTGTGCAAGGTGGGTGAGGTGGCCAGCATGGGCCAGATAACTGGCTGACTATCCATAGGAAGCTGATAGTTCGGTTCCATATTACCTTCCCGATGATAATCAGGACACGAACATACCTGCTGGTGATTTGCCGACTATATTCCTGGCGTCACCGGATCATCAAATGGCGGTTTTGAACAAGACCGTCAAAAAGTTTTGATTCGGGCGCAATTTTTGCTTGTAAATCCTGCCAATTGAGCACAATTGGCGGGATTTTTTTTCATTTCCTTTTGATTTGACCTTTCAGAAAGAACAAGCATGGCGTTTAAGACGGATATTGAGATTGCCCGCGAGGCGACGA
>JAALLE010000071.1 GCA_011087605.1 Hyphomicrobiales bacterium | reverse complement strand
GCGGAGCGAAGGGCATAGGCACGTTAGTGCCGGAGCCCGACAGCGTGAGCGCAAATAAAAACCTCGCGCAAACCATACTCCCGCGCTAATAAAAACCCCGCACAAACGATGTTGGCGGTCGGCGCTGGACGGAATAGAGTGGATCAACGAACGGGTTATAAGCACTTGAGGAGATATGTCTCATGAACCAGGTCATCGAAGAATTTGTCGCCGCCGCGAGGAAAGCTGCCGTCGATCCTGAACCGACAAAGGCCGTGCGCCAGGTTTTGATGAATGCTCTGGCCGACCCGGAACCGATTGCCGATGCCATCGCGGCGACGGAAGAAAACGAGATCCTGCTGCATGAGGATGATACCGTCTCAATCTGGACCTGCCGGTTTCAACCGGATCAGATTGTCCCGCCGCACGAACACAAGATGGATGTTCATATTGGTGTATTCCGGGGGGCTGAAAACAACATTCTGTTTCGGCGCGATGCGGGCGAATTGAAAAAGGCGAAGAATAAGATTGTTGGTCGGGGAGAGGTGTTTTCGCTCGGTGCCGATGGCATCCACTCGGTCACCGCTGATGGCAGTGAACCCAGTCTGGCCCTGCATGTTTACATCGGGCCGCTGATGCAGGTGGACAGGAACCTGTTTGACTGGACCACCGGCGATGCGGTGGAATTCACCATGGAAAACTTTCACAAGATGACGCGGCCCGCAGCAGATCTTGATCTGATTTGACGATCCGGCAATTTTTTAATGCAGGGTGTTGGACAGCGAAAATCCCGCCCGGCGGTTACCTGCCGCCGCCGCCCGGGGAACGGGCGAGGAAGGCGAGGCGTTCAAACAGGTGCACGTCCTGTTCGTTTTTGAGCAGGGCGCCATGCAGTTTGGGCAGCGCGTTGGTTGCCTTGTCGCGCAGGGTCGCCGGGTCAACATCGTCGGCGACCAACAGGCGAATCCAGTCGAGAGCTTCAGACGTAGAGGGTTTCTTTTTCAGCCCCGGCGTGTCGCGGATTTCATAAAACTGCGTCAGCGCTTCGCGCACCAGGTTCTGTTTGATGCCGGGATAGTGGACATCAACGATCTGGTTCAGCACGTCGGCCTCGGGAAACGCAATATAGTGGAAGAAACAGCGGCGCAGAAATGCGTCGGGCAGTTCCTTTTCATTGTTGGATGTGATGATGACGATGGGCCGGTTTTGGGCGGCGATGGTTTCATCGAGCTCGTAGCAGTAGAACTCCATCTTATCGAGTTCCTGCAACAGATCGTTGGGGAATTCGATGTCGGCCTTGTCGATCTCATCGATCAGCAGGACGGTTTTCTGGTCCGCCTCGAAAGCCTCCCACAATTTACCCTTCTTGATGTAATTGCCGATGTCGTGAACCTTTTCCTCCCCCAACTGGCTGTCGCGCAGGCGTGAAACGGCGTCATATTCATACAGGCCCTGCTGCGCCTTGGTGGTGGATTTGACGTTCCATTCCAGCATTGGCAGATCGAGAGAATCGGCAATCTGCCTGGCCAGTTCGGTTTTGCCGGTGCCCGGCTCGCCCTTTACCAAAAGGGGGCGTTCAAGGGTAATGGCGGCGTTGACGGCGGTGGTCAGGTCGGGGCCTGCGACATAAGAAGCGGTGCCGGTAAATTTCATGGAGTGGTTCATTCGATTGCACAATTTGGCGGCTATTTAGGGCAGCATCGGTGCAAAGAGCAATGTCTGAAATAAATACAGCTTGAATCTTTTCTTCCCCAACGTCATGTATGGAGGACAGATGCTGTGGCTGGACGCATCCTGGGCAAACTTACCAGCTGAAAAATATTCAAACGCCCAATCAAGTAGGAGATTGTAATGTCAATATTGAAACGCGGCCTGAAGGGCGCTCCGGTGAAACGCCTGCAGGAAGCTCTGGGTATCGGGGCTGATGGGGATTTCGGTCCTGGCACGGAACGGGCAGTGAAGGAATATCAAAAGGCCCACGGCCTGGCGGTTGACGGCATTGCCGGCCCGGACACGTTTACGGCCATGGGATTGCATGAGTTGGTATTGCTGCGGGTCGGATCACGAGGATCGACCGTCAAGTCGATGCAGGCAGATCTTGGCATTGATGCGGATGGCCGATTTGGACCAGGAACCAAGAAGGCAGTGATAGCGTTTCAGGAAGCCAATGGGTTGACGGCGGACGGCATGGCTGGCCCCGCAACGCTGTCGAAGATGAAGTCATTTGCTGCGGTTGTTACAGAGGACGTGATCCAAAAGGCTGAAGTCACGGCAGAGGAAGAGCATTTTGACAGTGAAGATCTTCCTGAAATCGATGGAGCTGAGGCGGTAAAAGGATCCAGCGAAGCCGCACCGAAGAAATCCGTTTGGGGCAAAATCAAGGGCTGGTTCAGCTAATCTGACGGCACCGATTTGTTAAAGACAATGGCTGGCAACAAGTGTGTTGCCAGCTTTTTTTATGGGACCGGCAAGCCGGGTCGATAAGCAAAAGCGATGCGCGTATTCATATTATTGTCACCTTGTCGGTGCGTGTTACGGCTTGCCACTTTAGATTTTGAGACATATTTAAAAGATAGTGGCCGAACCCCATTTTTGAGCATGAACAGGAACCATCATGGCGCTTGATATTGACGCAGTTCTTGATCGCCGCAAATTGCGACGAAAATTAACATTTTGGCGGGTCGCTGCCCTGCTGGTATTGATTATCGCCATTGTTGCCACACTGGCTGCATCCGGGGCGTTGAATGGGGTGACAAAACCCGGTGAACATATTGCACGTGTGTCGATATCTGGGACGATATATGAGGATCGTCATCTGCTAAATATGTTGGATAGGATCAAGGACGACGAAGACGTTAAGGGTGTCATTTTGTCGATCAATTCGCCCGGTGGAACGACCGTGGGCGGCGAGGCGATATTTGAAGCCGTGCGCGGTGTGGCAGGGCAAAAACCGGTTGTCAGCAGTGTTAAGGCGCTTGCGGCGTCTGCCGGTTACATGATTGCTGCGGCATCTGATCATATTGTTGCGCGCCGGTCTTCAATTGTCGGTTCAATCGGGGTGATATTTCAGTATCCACAGGCCTCGCGGTTGCTCGAAAAAATCGGTGTTTCGCTGGAAGAGATCAAATCGTCACCGCTAAAAGCCGAACCTTCACCGTTCCATTTGCCGCCACCGGGAGCGGAAGCGGTCATCGAAGAGTTGGTTGCCGACAGTTATAACTGGTTTGTTGATCTTGTGACGGAGCGTCGCCCCCTGTCGCGAACCGAAGTTCTCGTGCTGGCCGACGGACGCATTTTTTCGGGCGATCGCAGCCTTGAAAACAAACTGATCGACGCAGTTGGGGGGGAGTTGGTGGCCAAAGCCTGGTTGGTGGATGAAAAAGGTTTGAACAAGGATTTGGAGATCAAGGACTGGAAACCGGTGGATCCATCGAAAGATTTTCTGTCTCTGCAAGCCCTATGGCAGCGCATTGCCCAAGGCGATGTGAGCGCGATTACCGCTCTGAATCCCGACGATTTGCCTGCAATCGTGCCTAAGCGCCTGTTTCTTGATGGTTTATTATCGATTTGGCACAAATAGAGCCCGTTGCGAATTGACAGGCTGCATGTCCTGTCATTAACAATTAAGGTGCGGAACAATGAGATGGCGACCGACCCGGGAGAACAGGTCATCGCAACGGCGTTTTGTCGGTATTGTTGTGCAGAGGAGAACAAAATATGATCAAGTCCAGCCTTGTGCAGACCATAGCCGAGCAAAACCCCCACCTTTACCAGCGTGATGTCGAGATAATTGTCAACGCCATTTTAAACGAAATCACGGAAGCGCTGGCAAAAGGCGATCGGGTTGAGTTGCGAGGGTTTGGTGCATTTTCAGTTAAAAACCGTGGGGCCCGAATTGGGCGTAACCCGCGTACCGGTGAACGGGTAGAAGTGGAAGAAAAATGGGTGCCGTTTTTTAAGACCGGCAAAGACTTGCGCGACCGCCTCAACGCACCCAAATAGGTGCTGTACGGACCAAAGACATACTAAACACCTCAAGGTGTTGGTTGTAATAGGTGAGATTATCCAACCGATGAAACCTTGCTTGGATGCATGACATGAAACGTATTGCTTCATTGCTGATATTTGTGCCAGTTGGAATTGTTGTTATCGCTCTGGCGGTGGCAAACCGACAGACGGTCAATGTATCGATCCCTCCTCAAATTGGCGACGCGCCGCTTTACGAATTCAGCCTGCCATTATTCTCTCTGCTGTTTGCCACCTTGTTTGTTGGCATGGTGGTTGGCAGTTTTGCCACATGGGTGACTCAAGGCAAGCATCGCAAACAAGCCAGAATTCATAAGGTTGAAGCGACAAAGCAGTCGTTTGAAGCTCAAAAGCAAGCCGAGCGAGCGCGGGCTGCTGATCAAAATATCACCGAAGAGCAAAAAGCCCTGGGGGCCTTGGGCCTGGCGCCACCATCCAAAGCTGCATGATGTGAGACGGCGCCTTAGCTGCCACCTACATGTTTGGAAAATTTTGTAAAAAACTCGCCTGCCAGTTTTTTGGCGGTTGAATCGATCAGACGTGATCCCAAAGCTGCCAGTTTCCCACCGACTTTAGCATCGACATCGTAGTCGAGCTGGGTGCCGCCGTCTGCATCTGAAAGTCTGACATTGGCACCGCCCTTGGCAAATCCTGCAATCCCGCCTTTGCCTTCCCCAACAATTGAATAACTGTTTGGAGGATTGAGATTTTTAAGCGTAACTTCACCCTTGAACGTCGCCTTGACTGGTCCAACTTTGGTGACGACGGTTGCGGCAAGTTCGGTTTCAGACTTTTTTTCGAGTTCCTTGCAACCTGGAATGCAGACACGCAGAACATCCGGATCGTTCAAAGCAGCCCATACCGTCTCTCTTGAAGCCTGTATCAGGTGGGTGCCCTTCATTTCCATTTTTTGGAACTCCTAAAAACGTGGTCGTCAAATGAACTAACAGGCTGATTGGCTGCCAACAAGTCAATTCAACTCATTTGTGGGGTTTGCGACGTCGCTTGAAGCGGGTAAAGCGGTGTGATGGCAAAACCTCGCTACAAATCCGCCCGAAAGACTGACCGGTCATCAAGAGCCAGCTCCAGCCGACGTGGTTCTAACACACCGGATGTCAAGCGAACCACCGGTGCAGAAGTCGATACCAAGAAATCTGCTGAGCAAACCATACCACCCCGCCGGCGTTATCGTGGGGAACGATTGAAGGAAACATCCGGTCTGATACTGGAATCGCCTGCCTCTGCTGACTATGCTTTGTTGGACAGCGGAAATGGCGAAAAGCTTGAGCGCTATGGTTCACTGGTGATCCGGCGTCCGGAAGGACAGGCAATCTGGCAACCTGCGCTGACGGCGGCCGAGTGGCAGAAGGCGGATGCTGTATTCACTGGTGATACCGATGAGGAAGGGCAGGGTCGTTGGCAATATCCTCGCGCGGACCTTCCGGAAACGTGGCCGTTGAGTTTCGATGGGCTGAACTATCTTGGCCGTTTTACCTCATTTCGTCATACAGGAGTGTTCCCTGAGCAGGCAGCCCATTGGCATACACTTCAAAAAGCCATTGGCTCTGCAGAGCGCCCGGTGCGCATGCTTAATCTGTTTGGATATACCGGTCTTGCGTCTCTTGTTGCTGCCCGTGCGGGTGCAGAGGTTACCCATGTGGACGCGTCAAAAAGAGCGATTGGCTGGGCCCGCGAAAATCAACAGGTGGCGGGTCTTGAAGGCAAGCCAATTCGCTGGATTTGCGACGATGCTGTCAAGTTTTGTGCACGTGAGGAAAGAAGGGGCAATTCCTATGATGTTATTCTGCTTGATCCGCCTGCATATGGGCGCGGGCCGAAGGGGGAAGTCTGGCAATTGTTTACCCATTTGCCACACATGCTCGATCTTGTGCGCTCACTGCAGTCGCAAAATCCGTTGATGACGGTGCTCACTTCCTACGCTATCAGGGCATCGCATTTTGCCATTCATGAGATCATGCAGGAAGTGTTTACCGGCATGGATGGACGAATTGAATCAGGTGAACTGATCCTGCGCCATGAAACAGGTGGGCGTGCTTTATCTACATCAATGTTCTCGCGCTATGTTTCGCCGGAATGTGTCCTATGAGTTCGTCTGTTATCCGTCCCGGTCGGATTGAGGAAATATCCTCACCCTCCAATCCGCGCATAAAATCGATCAAAGCGCTTTCGATGAAGAAAAATCGTGACCGTGAGGGCGTGTTCCTGGCTGAAGGCCAGAAACTTGTGACCGACGCACTGGAAAAGGGTTGGACAGTGAGAACTCTGCTTCACAGTCGGCGGCTTCTGGAAGATGACCGACAAAGCGACAAGATCCGGTCATTGGCAGCTACCGTTCGGGCGCGGGGAGGCGATGTACTGATCACCAACGACAAGTTGCTGACGTCGATCACCCGCAGGGATAATCCTCAGGCCGTAATTGGCGTGGTGGAGCAGAAGCTGAGCGACGTTTCGCAGGTGACCCAATCTGAAGATGATTGCTGGTTGGCGCTTGACCGGGTGCGGGATCCGGGCAATCTGGGAACGATCATCCGCACCGCCGATGCACTGGGAGCACGTGGCGTTATGCTGGTGGGTGAAACGACAGATCCATTTGCTCTGGAAGCGGTTCGGGCGACAATGGGGTCCTTGTTTCATGTTGATCTGGTTCGACTGACCGAAGCTCAATTTGGGGATTTCACCGTTGAGTTTCGACAGCAGGGTGGGGTGGTTATCGGAACCCATTTGAGAGGGGCGGTGGACCATCGCTCGATCGACTACTCGTCCGGGCCTAAAGTGTTGTTGATGGGCAATGAACAGCAGGGACTGACCGACGAATTGGCCGCGGTCTGCGATCATGTTGTGTTGATATCGATGAATGGCGCTGCAGATTCTCTCAATCTGGCGGTGGCGACAGGCATTATGTTGTTTGAGGCGAGACGTCACAAATTGCCTGCTATTGGAGCAGTTTGATGCGGAAATTTCTGTATCTGTTTGTGTTGGCCTTGATCGCCATTGATCAGTTGTCAAAGTGGTATGCGGAAGGAAATTTGCCGTTCCATCAAAGCGTGGAAATTCTACCCTTCTTTTCACTTTACCTGACTTATAATACAGGCGTCGCGTTTTCGTTCCTGTCTGGGGTTGGCAGCACTGGTTTGGTGTTGCTGACATTGGCAATCACCGGTTTTATGCTGTTTTTGTGGCGCAGGGTGCCTGCAGATCAGCAACTGGCTTCGCTCGGCTTTGCTCTGGTCATTGCTGGCGCATTGGGAAATCTTATCGATCGCGTGACACAGGGTCATGTGATCGATTTTTTTCTGTTTCATACGCAGACATGGGCGTTTGCAGTGTTTAATGTGGCCGACAGTTACATCACCGTGGGCGCCATCGCGATCGTGATTGAAGAACTGTTGCTGCTGCGCTCAAAATCATCCAAATCTGAACCAGACTCATAACTCAGGAAACGTTCATGTCGAATTTTAAAGCCATTCTTATCTCTCGCGATGAAGAAAAAAATCAATCCGTTGAAGTTACTGAACTGAGTGATGCGGATTTGATGGAAGGTGATGTAACGGTTGCTGTCGAGGCTACCACTGTCAATTATAAGGACGGTCTGGCAATCACCGGTAAATCGCCTGTTGTCCGCCACTGGCCCATGGTTCCGGGAATTGATTTTGCCGGCAAGGTGATTGAGTCCAGCCATTCGGGTTTTTCTGAAGGTGAAGATGTAATTCTCAATGGCTTTGGTGTTGGCGAAACCCATTGGGGTGCTTATGCCGAGCGGGCGCGGGTCAATGGCGACTGGCTGATCAAACGACCCGATGGCCTGTCGGCCAAGCAGGCGATGTCCATTGGCACGGCAGGCTACACAGCAATGTTGTGCGTAATGGCGCTTGAGAGCCACGAAATTACCCCCGAGAGAGGCCCGGTCGTGGTGACCGGTGCCAATGGGGGAGTTGGATCAGTTGCGGTCTCATTGCTGTCGAAACTGGGCTATGAAGTGATTGCTTCTACGGGTCGGTTGGAGGAATCCGATTTTTTGAAAAACCTTGGTGCAAGTGAAATCATTGATCGCAATGAACTGTCAGAACCGGGCCGTCCCATGGGCAAGGAACGCTGGGCTGCCGGCGTGGATGCGGTGGGATCTCACACACTGGCAAATGTATTGGCGCAAACCAAATATGGTGGTGCCGTCGCAGCTTGCGGACTGGCGCAGGGATTTGACCTGCCGACCACGGTGATGCCGTTTATCCTGCGTGGCGTTTGCCTGTTGGGCATTGATAGTGTTCAGGCGCCGATTGCAGTTCGCAAGGAAGCCTGGAACAGGTTGGCCAGTGATCTTGATGTTGGAAAACTCGAAAGCCTGACGACTGAAATCGGATTTGACGATCTGATCGGTGCGGCAACGGATATTGTTGACGGAAAAATACGTGGTCGCGTGGTCGCAACGCTCTAAAGTTGCTCACAGCTCAGGCCAATGGCATTAGCTGATATCGGGCAATACTCGGTCGGGTGGACGATGGCCGTCGAACACGGTTCGGATGTTGATAATAACCTTGTCGCCCATTTCAGCGCGTCCTTCGACAGTGGCGGAGCCCATATGGGGCAACATGACCAGCTTTCCTTGCTGAGACAGTTTGCGCATTCGCGGAGACACAGCAGGTTCCTTTTCAAAAACGTCCAGTGCGGCACCTGCAACGGCACCGGCTTCCAGCGCGTCAATGAGGGCCTCTTCGTCGATGATTTCGCCGCGAGCCGCATTGACGATATAGGCTTCCGGTTGCAGCAGTTTCAGGCGCCGTTTTGACAACAGGTGATAAGTCGCTGGCGTAAATGGGCAATTGATTGAGACGATATCCATGCGGGCCAGCATCTGGTCGAGGCTGTCCCAATGGGTTGCTTCCAGTTCTTCTTCAAGTTGCGGATGGACCCGGCGGGGGTTGTGGTAGTGGATGGCCATGCCGAAGACTTTGGCACGACGGGCAACGGCGGATCCAATGCGCCCCATGCCGACGATGCCAAGACGTTTGCCGGTTACTCTGCGGCCCAGCATCCAGTTGGGAGACCAGCCCGGCCAGCCTTCCGGACTGGACATGATTTGGGCGCCTTCAACCAGACGGCGGGGCACGGCCAGCATCATGGCGAGGATCATATCGGCGGTATCATCTGTTAAAACGCGAGGCGTATTGGTAACGGTGATACCTTTTTCGGCCGCTGCTTTGATGTCGATATTATCTGTACCATTGCCAAAGTTGGCGATCAGTTTCAGCTGCTCGCCTGCCTGAGTAATAATCGCGGCGTCGATTTTGTCACTGACGGTGGGAACCAACACATCTGCGCTTTTCACCGCGGCAACCAGTTGCGGCTGCGAGAAGGGCACGTCCTCAATGTTCAATTCGGTGTCAAATAGTTCGCGCATACGCGTTTCGACAATATCGGGAAGTTTTCGTGTGACGACAACTTGCGGTCTTTTGCCTGTCATATTGCTTGCTCCGCATCTGCAAAAACCAATTCAAAATGAGCCAAATTGATGCCTTTAGATTTTGTTTACCGTGTTTGTTGAGCGCAGATTAACCGAGATCGACGACATTCTGTTCACCGTACCGGATAGCCATCAGGTCGGCCATATTTATTAGCAGACCCGGGCTGGAACGCAATGGCAAGTGAGTTCCAGTCTGTTTGAAAGCAGGAACCCTTCCGTGATCCCCACCAAGCTTAGAATTTCCCCACAGGTTAAAACCACGCAACTTCTTCTCTCTGCCCTGATCCTGCTGGGCTTGCTGCTCGGACTTATGTCGTCGGCGGCAATCGCAAGCGATGCCGGGATTACCCATGGACGCGAAACCGGGTTGCCGCTGCCACGATTTGTCAGTTTAAAGTTCAACAAGGTGAACCTGCGGGTTGGCCCGGGGCGTAAATATACCATCAATTGGTTGTATAAAATGCGCGGATTGCCAGTAGAGATCATTCAGGAGTTTGATCAATGGCGGAGGATTCGCGATTCTGAAGGAACAACCGGTTGGGTGTTAAATTCGCAACTGTCGAGCCGCCGCACCGGCATTGTCGCGCCATGGGAAAAGCCCAAAATTGCTTTTGGCGATACCGTTCGGGCGTCATTTATCAACGGCAAGGGGGCAGCCAGCAATGATTCTTCAACGGTCGCTCATTTGCAGGCAGGCCTGATGGTATCGATTGGCGAATGCGAAGCCCGGTGGTGCGAAGTTGAAGCGCAGGATACCAAATTCTGGTTGCAGCAGGATAACATCTGGGGTGTGTATCCAGGTGAACTGGTTGACGGATAAGGCCGTAATCGAAATTTTCTGTAGATTAAGGAGCCTCTTGGCTCCTTTTTTGTGCCCTAGTCCTTTTGCCGCAGACGCACGATAACATCGACGCGGGCAATTTCCATTCCGTCGGGTGCGGAAGGCAGGTCGGTGACCGTAATATGTGATGCGGGAACATCTACGATGCAGTTTTCATTTTCGATAAAAAAATGATGGTGGTCGCTGGTATTGGTATCAAAATATGTTTTAGACGATTCCACAGCAACGGCGCGCAACAGCCCGGCTTCGTTGAATTGATGCAATGTGTTGTAAACGGTGGCCAGAGAAACCGGAATTCCCGCAACCACGGCTTCATCATGCAGGGCCTCGGCAGAAACATGTCGATTACCCTGAGAAAACAATAGGTGCGCCAGGGAAAGACGCTGCCGCGTCGGACGAAGCCCTGAATTACGCAGCCGGTCGCTGAGGCTATTTGTCTCGCTATCTGAAATATTTTGGGTAGGGCCATTGTTAAGTGACATTGGTGGATTCATCCATTCCCGAGCACATTTGACCGGTCAGGCCAGGCGCCAATTGTATTTCGTTGATCAGTTAAAGAATAGGTGAGCAAGTGCGGCTCTGCAAGCATCGTATTATCCTTCTCAATCAAGTGGTTTCGTTGCAGATGTCTTAAAACGCATTTGACCACAATTCGCCCGCGCGGTATGGGCTGTATACCAATAAAGTTAACGCACCAGCGACCTGATTATGGTTGCCCCCGAAAGAGGTCCCTGCTTTTCATGGCTGAACAGAAATCAAGCTATAATCTCGACGAAATCCTGACCTGTTCAAGGGGGGAAATGTTTGGCCCGGGCAACGCGCAATTGCCGTTGCCTCCGATGTTGATGTTTGACCGTATCAATCTGATTTCTGAAACCGGTGGCGCCAAGGACAAGGGCTGCATCCGGGCAGATTTCAAGATTCATGAAGATTTGTGGTTTTTCCCTTGCCACTTTCAGGGCGATCCGGTCATGCCGGGATGTTTAGGGCTGGATGCTTTGTGGCAGTTGACCGGCTTTTATCTGGGCTGGTTGGGTGAACCTGGCAAGGGACGAGCAATTTCCACTGGCGAGGTGAAGTTTACCGGAATGGTAACACCGGAAACCAAACTTGTGGAATATGAAATCGATTTTAAGCGGGTGATGAGGGGCCGCCTTGTGCTGGGTATCGCAGACGGTCTTGTCAAAGCCGATGGAGAAACGGTGTTTACCGCCAAGGACCTTCGTGTGGCCTTGTTTACGGAATAAACTCCAGAGCTTGAAAGCGGGGGCCAAGGCGTCCATCTTACTAACACTGATCAACACAGAAGGGGCCATCGGATGAAACGGGTCGTGGTCACCGGCATGGGGATTGTCTCCTCAATCGGCAATAATACACAAGAAGTTCTGGCCTCTCTACGCGAGGCCAAATCGGGGATAACGTTCTCGCAGGAATTCGACGAACACGGGTTCAGATGTCGTGTCCAGGGTGCTCCGGACCTTGACCCATTTGAAATTCTTGATCGCCGAACGGTTCGGTTCATGTCGAAAGGCACTGCCTGGAACTATATTGCCATGCAGCAGGCAATAACTGATTCGGGACTAGAAACCGGTGAAGTGATCAATCCGCGTACTGGTATCATCATGGGGTCGGGTGGTCCATCTACAAAAACCATCGTCGAGGCTGCACAAAAGACAATAGACACAGGCTCGCCAAAACGTATCGGGCCCACCGCTGTGCCGAAGGCGATGAGCTCAACCGCGTCGGCGGTTCTTGCCACTCAATTTGAGATCAAGGGCGTCAACTATTCGATATCTTCGGCTTGTGCGACCTCTAACCATTGTATCGGCAATGCGTATGAAACCATTCAGATGGGCAAACAAGACGTAATTTTCGCCGGCGGCTCTGAAGATCTGGACTGGTCCATGTCCAACCTTTTTGATGCTATGGGTACAATGTCTTCAAAATATAATGATACGCCAGCAACGGCTTCCCGCGCATTTGACGTATCTCGGGACGGATTTGTGATTGCCGGCGGCGCTGGTGTTCTGGTTCTGGAAGAATTGGAGCATGCAAAAGCGCGTGGTGCAAAAATCTATGGTGAGATTGTCGGCTACGGTGCGACTTCCGATGGCTACGACATGGTGGCACCGTCCGGCGAAGGGGCCATACGCTGCATAAATATGGCGGTCGAGACGGTTGGCGAGAAAGTTGATTACATAAATCCCCATGCGACATCCACGGGTGTCGGCGATGCCAAGGAGATTGGTGCGCTGAAGGAAATTTATGGTGATAATTGCCCACCGATTTCAGCTACCAAATCTCTGACCGGTCATTCATTGGGAGCAACTGGGGTTCAAGAGGCGATCTATTCCCTGTTGATGATGCAAAACGGTTTCATTTGCGAAAGCGCACATATTACCGAAATTGATCCTGAATTTGCAGACATGCCGATTGTTCGACAACGCCAGGACAATGCGGAGCTGAACACAATTCTGTCGAATTCCTTTGGGTTTGGTGGAACCAATGCGTCGCTCGTATTCCAGCGCCACGTCTCATAACAAGAAGAGCTTAAGTTCCATGTCTAACCTTCAATCGAATATCATGGCGGGCAAACGCGGCCTGATTATGGGTGTCGCAAACGATCACTCGATCGCCTGGGGCATTGCAAAAACACTGGCCGCGCACGGAGCTGAACTGGCGTTTACCTATCAGGGCGAGGGGTTTGGCAGACGGGTAAAGCCGCTTGCAGAATCGGTTGGCTCCTCATTGATGATACCTTGCGATGTTGAGGATATAGAGTCTGTAGACAACGTTTTTGACCAGCTTAAACAAGAATGGGGAAAGCTTGATTTTTTTGTTCACGCAATCGGTTTTTCTGATCGCAGTGAACTGCAAGGCGCCTATGCTGATACCACACGGGAAAACTTTACCCGGACGATGGTCATCTCTTGTTTTTCCTTCACTGAAACGGCAAAGCGCGCTGCTGAGTTGATGAGCGATGGTGGTTCAATGATTACTTTGACCTACGGCGGATCAACCAGAGTGATGCCGAATTACAACGTCATGGGTGTTGCAAAAGCTGCTCTTGAATCGAGCGTGCGGTACCTTGCCAGTGATTTTGGTCCCCATGACATTCGGGTCAATGCAATATCTGCTGGACCAATGCGGACCTTGGCCGGGGCCGGCATTTCAGATTCGCGCGCTATGTTCAGCTATCAAAAGCGCAATGCTCCCCTAAGACGCACCGTATCGTTGGACGAAGTTGGTGGTGCAGGGCTGTATCTGTTGTCAGAATTGTCTGGAGGCGTGACCGGCGAAATTCACTTTGTCGATTCCGGGTATTCAACCCTATCGATGCCGCGTCTGGAAGAAATCAGAGCGGCCGACCAGGATTAAAACCTGGACGACCCCGGACCGACAGGCTCGGTTTGCTTGAATCAGTCGTCTGAACCACAGGGCCATTTCGATGGTGCGGTCAATCCTGCAGGCAATTTGGTCTCACTGTTTCCGCAGGCAAGTTCGAGTTGTTCCTGAGACAGGTTGATCACCTGAGACAAATCGGCTCCATTGAACTTTGTCAGATAGGTCCAGGATTTTTTTAGATCTGTGCCATTTAATTTGGCTCCCGCGAAATTGGCACGGGCCAGATTGGTGAATGTGACTTGCGCATTTTCCAGATTTGCATCGGTGAAGTTTGCCCGCCCCATCTCCGTTTTGTTGAGATTGGCTCCTGAGAGATCAGAACCGGTGAAGTCTGAACGAAACATTTCAGCCTTTTCCAACGTGCTGTTAACCAGATTGACCTGCTGAAATATAGCACGACCCCCATCCACCTTGCTGAGATTGGCACCTGATAGGTTGGAATTGGAAATGTTGGCTCGCGTCAGAGTCGCGCGGGTTAGGTTGGCATTTGAAAAATTGGTTTCTCGCATGTCTGAGCCGATCAGATCGGCTTTCTCAAGATTGGCCCCGGTGAAATCATAGCCGCTGAGAATCACGTTGCGCTTTCGGCAACCGGACCAATCAACTTCGGCGGCGGCCGAATCGCTGCAGCCTGCGATTGCAGTTGCAGGATAAACGGCCCCCATCCCAAGAGTAAGACAACCAGCGGCCAAGGCGAATATTGTATTGCGACGCAGTCTCATTAGCTTGGTACTCCTTTTCATGCCGTTGCCCTTTCTTTTATAGGTTCCACGTGATCAATGTTCATCAGCGCATGAATGTCCAGCTTTTCCTTCTTGCCTCGAACGGCAATGCGTCTTTTTGAATCGTCCGGCGCTGTCATCTGAGCCTTGGTTATTGTTGCTGAGGATACGCATAACACGCATTTTTGTTCTTTTGTTGACGCTTCCAGCCGACTGGCAGTGTTTACGGTGTCGCCCAGCGCAGTCAGCCCTCTTGCGTCGCCATATCCCATATTTCCGAGAATAACGGATCCTGTATGAATGCCCACTCCCATACGAAGGGGCTCATCGAGATCGCCCATCAGTTTTTCGTTTAGTTTGTCGAGTGCTTCAATCATATCTCCAGCGGCTTGCAAGGCATTTGCGGCGCCGTTTCCCGATGAGCTGTCGACGCCAAAAAGTGCCATAAATCCGTCACCTAGAAACTTGTCGATGCGGCCTTCATGCTGCTCTACAGCTTCTCCCATGGCCTTGGAGAACTGATTGATCAAATAGACCACATCAAATGGCAGTCGGCTTTCGGAGGTTCGCGTAAAATCACGTAGATCGGCAAACATCACGGTAATTTCTTTTTCACGGCCCGAAGACCACGGTTCAAAATCCGACCTGGATGCGCGGTCAATTTCCGAAGGCAGCAGTCTTAGAACGTTCAAATTGTTCTGCGGGTGAAACTGGCAGGCCAATCGCACATCCTCGGTTGCGTTTACTCTTTGCAAGACTTTCTTTTCTGCATCATCTGGCGGCGTGATATCGGTTGCCGGATTGATTAGCCGAACTCTGCAGGTTGAGCACCGTCCTTTGCCGCCGCAGACATTGGCGTGGGGCACGCCACTGATTTTACTCATTTCCAGCAGTGAGGCGCCGATTGGCAATTTGACGCTGGGTCCGTCAACATAGTCGATTGTGACTGTTTTTGTGCGAAACTGCAGGACTGACCGGCCAAAACGTGCCAAAACAACTGCGCCGATGAGCACAAGAAAAAACAATTCAGTTCGGTCAATATCAATTGCCAGCCAGCTGAACACCGCATCATCCACCAAATTCAACTTGGCATAATATTCGCCCATGAACTCACCATCGGTTGCTTTCGGCGCAACTCGCTGACCGGCCGCCAGATAACCGGTTAAAGCAAGGGTAGGGAGCAGTGTGGCAATGAACAAAGAATATGTACGGATGGGCGGCGCGTACCAGGACTTGGACCGTAACCACATATGCATGCCCAGACAGCCGTGTAACCAGGCAAAGATCAGGCCCAACGCGTTGTAATAAGCGTAGTTTGGCGAGAAAACGAAAACCGACAAAAGCACATAATCATAAGTGTCGTTGAGATCATAAGCGAACGATGCATAGCGGGTGCCGATCACGTGGCTGATCAGAAAATACGGGATGGCCAGAGCAGTAACCAACTGTAGCCACTCCTTAAACTTCAGTTTCAACGTGCGGCGTCGATACACCCGCCAAAAGGACAGCAAAGTGTGAATGGCCAGCGCCGAATATAGGATAATGGTCGCAGGCCAATTTCGAAACAGCCCCTTCATCAATCCACCAGCCGAATGCATGACCTCATCGGAGATCAAACCCAATGCATGACTTCCCAGATGAAGCGTCAGGTAAACCATCAATATGATACCCGATGCAACGCGCATCTGGGCCATTCGGATTTCGCTAAACCAGGCTGTTATGTTGCCTGAATTCCATTTGGAAATTAGTCCCTTTGCTCTTTTCACGCCAGCACCACCACGTTGATTTTGCCTCCACCTTCGGCAAATTCGCTTTCGATCATTCTTCGGTTGGTGGTATTTTCATACCCTTGTTTGATTGCGGCCCGGAAGCAGTGCTCACCACTTAAGGCGGTGGTACCCAGCACCTTGTTGTGCTTCTCCAGATTGGCGGAAAAGTTGACAGCGGCGCCGATAACAGTGACCTCCAATCTGTCCCCGTGTCCAACAACACCAAAAATTACCGGGCCTGCAGTAACGGCCATGTTGATGGTCAAAGATGCGGCGGGTCCGGTCCATTTTCTGTGCGTGGCCAATATCTCATCAATGCACCGTAGGGCATTGGCACAATGCAATGGATCAGCACTCGTGGCACCAAATGTGATCATGATGCCGTCACCCATGAATTTGTCGATTGTGCCACCGTGTCGGTGGACGATGGGAACGATCTGCTGCTGATAATCAGACAGCAATCCCATAGCCTCATCGGGGTCCATCTGCGCCACCAGTTCGGTAAATCCACGGATATCGACATTGAGGATTGCCACGTCACGACGCTCACCTTCGCCGGCTTGAATGGTGTGGTCGGAATCGCGAATTTGCTCAGCAACTGACGTAGACATGAAACGGGACAGGTTTTGTGCTGCACTGCTCTCTGCAACAGAAGAGATCAGAAAATGGTGTCCCCGGCGCACAGCGATCGCCAAAATGGCAGTAAACATCAACATCGAAATCATCTTGCTGACTTCCGCCCCGATCAAAACGGAATTGCTGGTGATATAGGTGATGTAATCCTTGGTGATCATCGGATCAGACGGGTTGATACTGACCACATAAAATACCAGTGCTGACCAGCAGGTGATTGCAGTCAGACCCGCGGCCAGGACATATCGCGCTTCAAAACGCAGAGCGCGCAAGCAGATCAGGACGAAAAAGTTCATAACTTCAACGACTTTGAGCGAAAATGAAGCTTCCTGGCCATATTGGATGTGAAAGCTCCAGATCAGGTAGGTTAGCAGAACCATGTCCACCAGGATGGACAAATAAATCAACCAGACCGGGGTTTTTCGCGTTAATGCGATCAACATCATCACCAGGGTGAAGCCCAGATATACCGATATTACCAGGGGCACCCGGGATATGGTTTCGGGGTTCGGCTGCGGGGCGGCGAGATAAGCCACGCCCCAAAGCGCAAAAACACCGAACTGTATCAGTTTTACCAATACTTCGCTGATGTCATCATTGCGGGTGATTGCTGAGGAAACGTGGACCGGCAGACCAGAGTGTTGAGCGCGCGGCCAGATTGCGCACACGGCTTCCCAAAGTCGATCCAGCATTCTTTTCATAAAGCTAAGCCTGTAGGTCTCTTTAGTCGTTGCAGCTGTTGGGAGAAGTGTTGCCCAAGTGATGTTCACATGCCACTCAATTGACCGGCATATGAAAGGCAGAGTGATTCCTGTCTATACTTTAATTACCAAGCCCTCGCGGCCAATCCACGAACGTTTGAATGCCCGCTTACATTGCTCGTCTATTTTGTCCAAGTCTTTGTCGGTTCTGCTGGGGCGGTGGTGGAATACACAATATCGTTTGACGCCGGCCGCTTTGGAGATCCGCACACCCTCTTCCCATGTGGAGTGGCCGAAGTTCCAAAATGTAGGAAATTCCGCGTCAGTGTAGGTCGCGTCGTAGATCATCAGATCAGTTCCCTCGACAAACTCGACAATGCCTTGATCCATCTTACCTGGAATGTGGGTCGTATCGGTTATGTAGCTAATTGATCTGCCATCAAACTCGATGCGATATCCCACGCATTCATCATGATGATTAAGCGGCAACGTTTTGACCACGACATCCTTTACTGGTTTCAAAATGTCATGAACCTCAAAATCATGGTAGGTGACACTGGCCGAAAACACCTCTGGACCGACCGGGAAATAAGGCGGGCACATGTAGTTATCGATCATCCGTTGAGTTTTGTTGGGTCCACTCAAATGCCCCGACCAGATATTCACAGTGGTTTTGGGATCGAAGAAAGGAGCGAAAAAAGGCAGTCCCGAAATGTGGTCATAGTGGCAATGGGTAAAGAACAGATTCAAGTTTTTCCGGGGGGCGCCACTCCTATCCAGTTTTTTGGCTTCCCTTGCCATGTGGTCGCCGGCTGCGCGCAGGCCTGACCCGGCATCAAACAACAAACGCTCGCTTCCGCAGGTGATTTCAACACATGCTGTATTGCCGCCATATCTGACAGTGCTTTTGCTGTCGGAGGCAAGAGTTCCCCGGGCACCCCATAATTTTGCCTGAAACGCGGGTTTACCCATTGTTCGTTTTGCCTTTCAGTTGCCCAACGGTTCCAGAATGTAGGTCCGCAAACCCGATTTATGTAAAATTCAAGAGGCTTGTAGGCGAGATACTTCATCTCTGGCAATCGACAAGTCATGAGTAGTTTTTGCCAGCCGTTGTACCAGTTCTCTGAGCACCGACATGCTCAGTTCAGGACTCTCGCGCATCATGTCCATCATATGTTCTTTTTTGATCCGCAAGGCATCCAGACTGTCATTGGCCTGAATGGTCGCGGTGCGGGGGATATCGCACAAAATGGCCATATCACCGACAAATGAATTAGGTCCCAGTTCGGCGACTTTGCTTTCGGTACTGCTGCCATCGCTGGACACCAACACATCTGCGGTTCCGCTGATCACGATATAAGCTGCATCTGCATCATCTCCCTGACGAAACAGGATTTCGCCTTTTGGATATGAAACCCGGTCCGATGCAAAGGCCAGAAGTTTCAGTTTATTGGATGGCAGATTTGCCAACATAGGTATCGATCTCAACAGATCGACTTCATCCTGCAGTTTACTCATCGAATTCTCCTATCCCCCAGAACTCTACGCGACCAACGATTGGTAAGTCGAATTTTCACTGGCCAGAACATCCGGGCTGTCCATCTGCAACAGCCGCTGTCGTTCAAACACCATGACTTTGTCAAACCAGTCTGCAAGGCTCGGACTGGTCAAAACCCAGAGCACGCCAAACGGTTTGTGGCCATCTTCACCTCTGGCCCGCGACAACACTTTATTCACCAAGCGATCCTGAGCCCGCGCATCCACTGCATTGATGCTGCGATTGACGATCAGCAGATCGCTGCCCTTCAACAACGATCTTGCCAAAACAATGCGTTGACGCTGATTTTCGGACAGGCGCTTGCCACCGGTACCGATATCAAATTGTAGTCCGATGGTAAAAATGTCGTCTTCCAATTGCTTCTCCAGTAGCAGCTCACGAATAAACTTTTGAACCTGCTCCGTTGCATTGGACAAACCATAGGCAATTTTTCCAAACAAAATGTTGTCCTGGACCGAATTGAGCGCATTGTAAGTGCTCAGATCATAGACATTGATCTTATCCTGCAGAGAATCCGGCAAACTGTCGTGGAACGAGTTGCGCGCCTCCAGAATGCGGCCCTGCATGTCTTTGTCGACCAGGCGCAGTCGGTTACGCCGTTCGATGTAACCGAAAGTCAATTGTATCAGCATGCGCTTATCAACTTCTTCAACACCATCAAATCCTAGCTGTTTGGCGCGTCCAAGGATCGGCGGATAATCTTCAAGCTGCTCAGGAGTCATGAAGTTCAATTGTTCAAAAAATGGATTATCGGGTGACAAATCGGCAAACAACTCGATTGCAGTTTCGGCCAGTTCCACACCCATATCGAAAAGGTCGCGGTCGAGCTTCAACTCGGCCAAAACTTTGCGCAGGTGTTCAATTTCAACCATCTGATCGATCTTGAAGTCGGCTGATTCAACAACGGTGCCGAAAAGCAGGTTTTCTGCAATGGTTGCGTGCTCATTGTATTTTTTCCGGTCCCACACCTCAACCAGATCAGCCAAGGGGGAGCCATCGATGCGCTTACGCAAATCCTGTCGGACTTCGATTAGCTTTTCGCACAGATCTGGCGTTTCATCGGGGCTCAGCATTTGCCGCATTGCCAGTTCGTAGATGGTCTCATCTAGTTCCACGAGCTCTAACGAATCTCGCACTTTGGGGAAAACTTGTTCCGGGCCAGTAATATCCATGGCATCGTAATCGACCCAATCAGCATAGAAATCGAGCAGCGTATTGCCTGATGCCCGCGCCTCCGCCTCGGTGCGGGGATGAATTTTGACGTCCAGCGAATCAAGATCGCGTTCCCGCAGCGGCGCATGCTTGTTGACGTAAAGCAGAGTGTCGAGAATTGTCGATTGCGGTAAATAGGATTCACTACCTGCATAGGCAAAGCGCCGACCACGAATTCTTTGCGGCAAATCTCCAACCGACATATCGTTAAGTCGAACCCGACCACTGGTCGGATCAGTCAGACCAGCCAATACATTTGCCATTGCGCCGGCACCGGAACCTAGAGGCCCGATTGCCGCGGTGATACCGTTAATCGGCAAGGTGAAGTCAGCATCTTCAATCAGTACCGACCCAGACTCATCCGTGACATTCAGATTGCTCACCGTCAGGGCTCCTGTCAGTGGCTTAACAGGCTCGTCAGACGGGGCCTGTTTCTCCGCCTCAGTCATGCCTTTGACGTTAAACTGTTCAACGATCTGGGCATATTTGATATTGATGTCAGTACGCTTTTGATCCCACATGATCAGGCCGTTGATCGGTGACGGCAAATCCTTATAAGCGTTGACCACGCCCAAAAGTTGCCCAACATTGAGCGAACCGCGGATGGCAAAATAGCCGCCCACTACGTAGAAAAGGAATGGGGTAAGTTGAGCTAGAAAATTGTTCAGGAATTTGATGAAAAACTGTAACTACTCAGCTACCCTATTTCTGCTGCCATTAGGTGCGACAATTTGATT
>JAALLE010000172.1 GCA_011087605.1 Hyphomicrobiales bacterium | reverse complement strand
CCGCAGCCTTCCAGTAGCGGCTAGAACAAACCCTTTTTCATCAAAATCAGCCCAATTCCTCCCTTCATACGGAGAAGCAAAATGGCTGGAGAAAGAATTCCAGTTTGTGAAGCCTGCCAGAACTGCTCCACCTGAAACGAAGCGGACCGAACCAGCCGCCGGTGCAGGAATGTTCCCCGCCCCAAACCAGTGAAGCACAGACTCGGTTTTGAATTCCCGCTTCCACCTCGCACCACCTCGCCGCTGCAAGGCCACCAACTTGTCGTTGCGTGGTCATGGCCAAGCAATTACTGTGCCGGTAAGATTGAGAATTTGCCACGGAGTTTCTCGCAGATGGATGAATCGAATGGTCGCTTTGGATTGACCAACCCAGAAATTGGCGGAATCGTTCACCTTGATCATGTAAACTTCGAAACACCTGATCACGAGATGGCTACAATTTTTTACGTCAACGCGTTGGGGTTTACACGCGATCCTTACAGACGCGCCGATGAGCAGAATATGGGCGTCAACATCGGCTTGCAGCAGTTTCACCTTCCACGGAGGGGCGAGCAAACACCTCCGTTTCATGGTGTGGTTGGTTTGGTGGTCCCTGACATGGATGCTATCAAATACCGGTTGGACCTATTGGACGAATTGGGAAAATTTGACGCAACGCCTTATCGTTGGGAAGAGAGGGGCAATTCGGTTTTGTTGACGAGTCCGTTTGGTGTGCGGTTTCGTCTGCACAGGGCCGAGTCAGTGGTATTTCAACGCCCATTGGGAATTTCTTATGTGGAAGTTGCAGTTCCATTAAACACTGCTGAGGGCATCGCGAGGTTTTACAACCAGATTGTCAGAGCACCGGTCGAGGTTCGCGACATTGAAGGGGAGAAAACTGCACTGATCAGTGCCGGCCCACACCAGCAAATAAGATTCGTTGAGCAATCACTTGCCGATTATCGTACTCATTCCATGCATATCTCCTATCATGTCACCAACTACAATGAGTTGCGTAATTCAGTGGCAGATCACGGTTCTCTCATGGGAACAGGGCGTGGAGAAGTGTTCTTCTTCAATAAGATCTTCGAACCCGATACGAGAGAACCCATATTTGAAATTCAAAATGAAGTGCGCAGCATTTATCATCCGGATTTTATGCGACCGTTGATCAACCGCTGACCAATAATCGATGAGCCTTTTACCGATCAAACTGCTGCTATGAAGGAATTGGTAAAAAATATTGGTTTTGTCCCTGGGAAGCGTTGATCAACTGAATGATTGAGCTGCCTGGTGATGCCAACAACTGCACTGGCGGTGTTTATGGCTTGCTATCCAACTGGATGTTTTCGCAGTTTTGTGGTGCCTGGAACTGGTAAGTGGGCCTTTTGATTGGCAAGTCGACACGGACCCATCCGGAATGCGTGGAATGTCGCGCAAGTGGCACTGCGTGTTGTCTGCAACAATGTTGAGATATTGATAATGACCGCAAATGAGGCAAATTTGAAAAAAGCTCTCCCAAGCAAATCCACAGTGCCTATCGTTTCCTGTGACTGGCTTGAGGAACATCTTGGTGATCCGTCAGTACGTATCGTCGAAGTCTGTTCAAGCCCCCGAAACAGCACCTATTTGCAAAACCACATTCCCGGCGCCATCTGGTGTTTTTGGAAGGACTGGTGCTGGCACGATAGTGACAGGGAATTCGTTACTCCAAGAGCGGCAGCTCTCCGATTGGGTGCAAACGGGATCACAGAAGAAACGACCTTGGTATTTTACGGCGACCCAGTCCAATATGGCCCCTATGCGGCTTGGGCCTTCACTATGGCGGGACACCCCAATGTCCGCATTCTTGATGGTGGACGTCGAAAGTGGATTTCTGATGGACGGCCACTGACTCCAGAAATTACTGAATTGACGCCGGTGGAATACAGGACTCGTAAAAGCGATTGCTCCATGCGCATTGGCCGTGATGCGATCCGCGCAGGGTTGGGTAAAACCGGCCGCATTCTCTTGGATGTCCGCTCTGCGGAGGAATTCAATGGAGAACGGGTAATGCCACCACCAGACTTTGATCATGGAGCAGAACGGGCCGGCCGAATTCCCGGCGCCCTACATCTTCACTTCCAGGAAATTCTGAATGAAGACGATAGCTATTTGGACCGTGACACATTGGCGGCTAAATTTTTGGACTTGAGCCTGACACCAAATCAGTCGGAGGAGGTAATAATATATTGCAGGCTCAGCCACCGGGCTTCCCTGGCCTGGTATGCAATGCGGTACATTATTGGCTTCGAGAATGTCAAAATTTATGACGGATCCTGGACAGAGTGGGGTAGCATTGTCGGATTCCCGGTCGAAAAATAGACGTTTTCGACGATGGACCTCGTGACAATGTCCTGCTTACCCCGCGTTCAAACCTGACAAATTTTTATCATTGGTGCATCGACTCAGGTTAGCATCAGCCGCCCGCCGTTGACATCAAGCGTTGCGCCAGTGATGTAACTGCTCTCATTGCTACCGAGAAATGTAATTACGCCGGCAATGTCTTTTGGCTCCGCCAAGCGTCCGACCGGGGTGCGGGCAACGAATTGCGTCTCCCGATCCGGTGTTAAAACCCTGCGTACGCGATCGGTGCTGGTGGTGCCAGGAGCTATCGTATTCGCCGTAATACCGAACTCGGCAACATCCTTGGCAATGTACTGCGTGAGGATAGAGACACCGGCCTTCGCTGTGGCATAATGCGCTGGAGACGTTCCGGCGCTGGTACTGCGGCCTGCCAGTGAACCAATGTTGATAATTCGACCCCAGCCCGCGCGTTTCATCAATGGAATTACCGCTTTGCAGCAAAGGTAGACGGTTTTGAGGTTGAGCTCGATTGTGCCATCCCAATCTTCCTCTTCAATTTCTTCGAAATTTGCATAGGAAGTATAACCGCCTGCGCAGGTAACAAGAATTTCAAGGCCGCCAAGTTCTTTCTCACCGCAGGCGATCAAGTCTTCGACGTCGCTGCGGTTGGTGAGGTCGGCACTGGCTGTAACCGTTACAGCACCAGCAGACTGTAATTCATCAACAAGTGGCGCGAGCGCAGCGGCGTCAAGATCTGTCAGCAACAGCTGAGCTCCTTCGCGGGCGAAATGTCTCGCGGTTTCCTGCGCAATGCCGCCCGCTGCACCAGTAATCAGAGCACGTCTGCCTGAAAGTCGACCAACCGTATTTACCATCAATTGAGTTTCTCCTTACTGGAGTGTTATTCATCTGAAAGACAATTGTTTGAATTTCGCAGACATGGATAGCTGAGTACAATACCCAAAGAACCACAATTTGCTTGGCAATTGAGCTTCTCCAATAGACGTTTTCATTCTTATAGTTGCTTTATCATATCTTAGTTTTCTCGATCGCCCATCACTTTGTTCCAGCGTCTTTATCGGGTCTGACATGAAGCCCACAGCGACTGTGGAGACGTCGTTAGTTGACCAAAGTGAGATTGGGTAACGAGTCGCAAACCAGGTCTCAACGACAATTGTAATTGGCAGCTTCGTCCTGTGTGGATGGCTCCCTTTTTGCAAGTCCTGTTTTGTGATTGAAGC
>JAALLE010000171.1 GCA_011087605.1 Hyphomicrobiales bacterium | reverse complement strand
ATCAAATTGTCGCACCTAATGGCAGCAGAAATAGGGTAGCTGAGTAGTTACAATCAGTTTTCATATTTTCTGCCGCACCTGTTGGAGCTTTCCACCTCATCGCCATTCTGGGAAGGACGCGAAACCGGTTTGCGGTCTTATCGCCTCACGGTGTTTGACAATTTACCGCGCACCGGCATTCCTCCGAATTTTTCAAGTTATGCCGAGTATGAACGATCGGTACAAACCATCATCAGCTCAGGCACGATAGAAGATGCCACCAAAATTTGGTGGGACCTTCGACCGTCAGCAAGATTTCCAACTCTGGAGTCTCGTATTTGCGATGTCTCGCCGCGCCTCAATGACACGATTGCTATTGCCGCTATCACACAATGTTTGTTTCGAATGTTGTTTTGCTTGCGCCGCAGTAATCAGCGCTGGCGTGAATATGACCGTTTCCTGATTGAAGAAAACAGGTGGCGGGCACAACGCTATGGCATGTCAGAAGGGCTGATTGATTTTGGCCGTGGAGAGGTCGTGTCGTTCGGCGAATTGCTGCACGAACTGATTGAGCTTCTATCGCCTCAGGCCCAGGCACTTAACTGCGTTGATGAATTAAACAGCGCTGCAGGAATTTTGCAGGCCGGTACGAGCGCGGACAGGCAGGTTGAGGTGTACCGGCATGCATTGAAGTCCGGAGCCGATGAAAAGGAAGCGCTACAGCAAGTTGTTCGCTCGCTTGTCGTCGAATTCAAGCAAGACCTGTAATGCCCACCTGAGGTAACGGTCGACGATCAGTTGAACATTGTGTTGGGCAAGAAGAGTGCAATTTGCGGGAACAAAACCAGCAATATCACGCAAGCCAGCATGGCGAACCAAAATGGCCAAATGCCTCTGAAAATAGTGGAAAGCGGAACGTCGGGTGCAATCCCTTTGACGACAAACACGTTGACGCCGACAGGCGGTGATATGAGCCCCATTTCCAGGACAATCACCATCAGCACACCGAACCACACCATGTTGATCCCCAATGGCTCAAGAATTGGTTGCAGCAACGGGACGGTTAAAACCAAAATTGCAAAACCTTCCATGAAAGTTCCCATGACAATGAACATGAGCAGAAAGGCGACAACAATCTGTGTGCCGGTAAAGCCCTGACTTTCAACCCAATCGGCCAGGGCAAATGTGACGCCTGTAAAACCGACAAAGGATTTGAACACGAAAGCACCAAACAGGATCAGAAACAGAGTTCCGGAAGCCCGCAAAGTGGTGGTGAATACATCCACCATATTGGCCCAGCTTATCGCACCGCGAATGATTGTCACCACAAAAGCCAGCGCTGCACCAATCCCTGCAGCTTCAACGGCTGAAAATACACCGGTATAAATGCCGCCTATTGTCAGGATGATAATTCCCAATATCCAACCGGCTTTGGCCATTGCCCGCAGGCGTTCTCCCAGGGGCACTGCGGACGCAGATTGTGGGGCTTTTGCAGGATCGCGCCAAACCACAATGGTAATTGCTATGACAAACAAGATGGTCAACAAAATGCCCGGCAGGACACCGGCCAGAAACAAGCGGCCGATGCTCTCTTCGGTCAAAATCGCGTAGACAACAAAACCGGCAGAGGGCGGAATCAAAATGCCTAGTGTCCCACCAGCGGCGATGGACCCAGTCGCCAAACCGCTGTCGTAATTATAGCGTTTCATCTCAGGTAAGGCGACGCGGCCCATGGTGAGTGCTGCTGCCAACGACGATCCCGAGAGTGCCGAAAACCCGGCACAACCCACGACCGTCGCTGAAGCCAGGCCTCCTCGACGATGGCCAAACCATGAATGAGCTGCGTCATACAGATCACGACTCATACCCGAAACACCCGCCAGATTACCCATCAGCACGAATAGTGGAATGATGGTCAGCGGATAATTTGCCGATTCACTGAATATTTCACCGGCCAGTTTTGGAATCGCTGCCGGTGGGCGAATAAAATAAATTCCGACCGTTCCCACCAACATCATCGCCAGGCCGACAGGCATGCGGATGAACAACAGGACGAACAGCGCCACAAAACCTAAAAACGCCAGGGTTGATCCGTCCATCAATCGTCCCCCGACTGCAGATGGGGCGGAATATTGAAGCGGATCAAACCACGCAATAGTTCAAGCACGACCTGCAGTGTGAACAGTCCCATGGAAACCGCCAGCAGATAATAAAATGGTCGATGCACAATGCTGAGATTTTCTGTAATACACCCCTTTTCAAAGCCACACGCTTTGACAACCAGCGCGTAACTGGCAGTGGCGAGAATGCCGATGGTCAGCAGGCGCATCAGCGCGTCGGTGTAGCGGATTACCTTCCAGCCGAAAAAACGCGAAATGATATCAATGCTGACATGGGCATTGTTGCGAGCCCCAAATATCACTGAAGCCGCGGCAACCACCGACAGAACCAATACCGACAAATCGCCAATGCCAAAAATCGGATTGTTGATGCCATAACGCCAAATTACCGCGATCATAATTATGATCATCAGCGTCATCACGCCAAGCGACCCGACAAGCGCAAACAACCCGGTCATTCGACCGAGCTGTTTGTCCATCCATTTCAGCTTGCCTTCCATTGGAAGGTACACTCAAAATGCGCGGTTTATTGCCCCTTCATCAATTTGATGACATCGCCAATGGTGCTGTCGCCGACTTTATTGCCAGCCATACCGTTCATCGCCTGATCAATCAGTGCCTGAATTTTTTCGCGTTCACCGGCATCCCACTCCAACAGCTGGTTGCCACTATCGGCTGCGAGTTTCATGCCGCCAGCAGACGCTTTGTCATACATGCGCCCACCTCCCAGCGCGAGATCGGGACCAGAGGCTTCGTCGACCCATGCTTTCTCCTGATCCGTGAGACCATTATAGACATCCAAATTCATCAACAGCGCGAAAGCTGAGCCCGAGCCGGGAAACCATGTGGTTACATAATTGGCAGGTTCATGCAGCTTGAACGAACGCACGGCAGATGAGTCGATCATGATTGCGTCAATCACGCCATTTGCCAGATTTTGGTTAATCTGAGTCACCGGCTGAGCCACCGCTGAAGCACCCAGAGCCTCAACAAATGGCGCATCGCTTTTCGACGTGACGCGAATTTTCATGCCCTGAATATCGGACAATTTTGTTACCGGCTTGTCTTTTGTGATCAGCACCGGCGGGGCGTTGGACCATAGCGCCAGAACTTTGGCGTTGAACTCTTTTTCCAGTTTGGATTTTGCCCGGTTCATGCCTTGTGTACATTCCAGCGCGGTGTCGCAGACACCGGGCAGACCGACCACATTGGTTTGTGGAAATACGTCCGCTGTATAGCCGGGAAGTATGAAAACAATGTCGGCCACATTGTCGAGCAGAATTGAATATTGCTTCGGAGGAACCTTGTTGAGCGCTCCACCAG
Organism: Hyphomicrobiales bacterium; assembly: GCA_011087605.1. GTDB lineage: Bacteria > Pseudomonadota > Alphaproteobacteria > Rhizobiales > Rhizobiaceae > Pseudahrensia. The sequence goes on along the minus strand of JAALLE010000171.1, from coordinate 237 downwards.
CATATTGCTTGACCGTCAACGCGCCGCCGGAAACTTCCTTCAGCTTTTCGCCAAAAGGTGTAAATACTCCACGGCTCATCGGGTGCTTTGGACCCATGAAATAAGCAAGCGACAGCTCTTTGGCTGATGCCTGAACCACCGAGAATGTGCCCATTGCAATGCTTGCTGCGGTAATCAGTTTCAATAGGTAACTACTCAGCTACCCTATTTCTGCTGCCATTAGGTGCGACAATTTGA
>JAALLE010000009.1 GCA_011087605.1 Hyphomicrobiales bacterium | reverse complement strand
AAATTGTCGCACCTAATGGCAGCAGAAATAGGGTAGCTGAGTAGTTACAAAAAAATAAGGATAGAATTATGTTGAGAGCTTTAGGTTTCGTTACAATCTTGGGATTGTGCTTCATCGCAAATGCAGCATGGGCTGACCAGGAAGGCGTCTTCACGCCGAGCGAAAAAGACGCGCAAATGCTGGTCATGAAGGCCGTCGACGCTTACATCGCGAGCGGCGACGATGCGTTTGCCGACATGACCGGCCCTGGCAACGAATACCACCGCGGGCCGCTCTATATATTCGTCATCGGGCGCGACGAGCTCGTCCTGGCCCAATCCGCCGACCCAAACCGCATCGGTTTTGACAACCGGTTGTCGATAGATGCGGACGGCGTTGCCATGTCCCCCCTGCTTCGCAAAATCGCCACCCCTGAAGGGGCATGGGTGCACTATCGCTGGGCCCACCCCATCACCCAGAAACTAACCCCAAAAAAATCCTGGATCGTGCTTCATGACGGTCTGATTTTTGGGGCGGGGGTTTATCTGAAGCCGTAGGGGGTAAGGCGGACTGGAGTTAGTATTAGGCATTGAAGGATAATCCTTTGGCAATAACTGATCCCAATTCTGTGTTAATATTAGGCGCAGGCGTGTCCGTTCCATTCGGTTTGCCAACAGGTGAACAGTTGATGAATGAGCTTGCAGACGACGTGAGCACGGTGGTGGACAGCGCAATATCGCGAGACCGGAACTCCGGCAGAGTCACGCGAACAAGACTTGATCCAAACGAGCTTTATCTACGAGCTTTTGGTCCAGACGACTCAGATATGCAGAAAACACTCGGCCTCCTGCAACTTTTGGCAGTGCTACTTGTAAATCAAACCAGTGACAGCATCGACGACTTTATTGTTATGAACTCGAAGCTAGCAGGCATTACAAAGTGGTGCATCGCTGTAAAGCTATTTCGGTGCATGTACACTTCCCCAGGCAATTCCCCACACCGCCTGAATACCTTGGATAGAAGGAATTTAGACTACTCCACGGTGTATTACAAAGGCACGCCTATCAGGCGAATTCACGGAGATAGAATTTACGAACGGAATTGGATACACCGCCTGATAAATCTGGTGCGTTTGGGGATAGCACAAAAAACTGTCTCTCGTGAAAACAAAATTCGAATCATCACGTTTAACTATGACCCAATTTTGGAGCATGTTTTAGAATTGCAATTTTCCAACACCGACGAAGGACCAGAAAAATACCCAGACTACAAAAAATTCATTGATATAAGACACATGCATGGGCAATTTGAGAGACTAACAGAACAAGCTACTACTAGTGATGCCGCAGACCTGATTAAGTCATGGGCGGACAGCATCTTCGTTGTACGAGAAGTTGACGAGGACGCCGCCCCCACACAAATCAAGCAGGATAGGGAAAAAGCCCGAAATTGGGTCGTAGACGCTGACAATATGTACGCTTGTGGGTTCGCCTTCGCCAAAGCCAACACTGATTTACTACGCTTAGGACCGGGAGCGCCCCCGCTGCTTCCGCAAAAAGAAGAGTACCCCCCGGCGATGGGGCAGAAGCAAGATGTCTATTGTTACAACCATGGCAACAGCATTGGTGTTCGTATGGCTGTGGAAAATCTAGCCACAAAGGGAGCTGCGCTGAGAACACGAGTTGTTGATCACTCATACACTGAGGGCCAAAACCTGTCCGATTGGATTGGTGTGGGCAATTTGGGTGAAATGCCCTAATCCCCTACCCTAAACCCCTGCAGCCTGTGCTTGCGCGTAGGCGATTTGTGGCAGCGGTTTTATAGCTTTTGCGGCAGGACGCTGTTCAGCGTGCCAGGTATCAAAATTGGCCTGAAGACGCAGCCACAGGCCGGGACCGTTCCCGGCCAGTGCGTCGTTAATCAGCACAGCCGTATCCTTCGTAACCGGTTTCTTGGCCGACAGGATCGCGTATAAAAGCGTGCGGGAAATGCCCAGATGCTTTGCAAACGCTGTCTTGCTAATGTCCATGTCGTCCAGAATATCCGCCAGCACTTCGCCCGGATGAGACGGGCAACGGCGGGGGCTCGTTTTTGCTACGTATTCCATTTTCCGTTCCATCTCCATTTGTTTGTTTGTCGTGATAGTCGCTTGTTTGTCCTCAATGATATTGTTCGTAGTCCACGACGATTGCGTCGCCGTCCTCAAATTCAAATGTGATCCGCCACGGACCATTGACCGAAACCGAATAGCGCTGGGGCTTTCCTTCCAGTTGGTGATAATTGAACCCCGGCAGGTTCATATCTTCAGGCGTGACCGCCGCGTTAAGTGAGTCCAACCGTCTCAAGATGCGCTTGTGCATCCTGCTGTCAATCCGAGAATTGGTCCCTGCCCAAAGTGCGGCCAGTTGCTTATTTCGGAACGACTTTATCATGATGTAATATAGGCAAATTGCTACGAACTGTCAATAATTAGTGTACATATTTGTGCATATATAGTTTACGCGAATAGTGAAATGGCAACTGACAATGCAAGTGATTGGTGATCACCACCTGCCGAATCACCGCAGGCACTGACAACGCCTGACCTCAAGAATTGGCCACTGCAACCGATTCCTCCAGTCGTAGCCGCCTCGCCGCCGCCGCCGCTCGCCGTCGCCGCCGCTAGTGGAATTTGGCGTGGTCTTCGTGTCTTGCGTCGATCCAGCGGACCGTACCCGTCGAGCTGCGCATGGCGACGGTGTGGGTTGTGATATGGCCCTGATGAAACTGAACACCGCGCAGCATGTTGCCGTCGGTGACGCCGGTGGCGGCGAACAATACGTCGCCCTGGGCCATTTCTTCCATCGTATAGGCCTTGGTCGGGTCGCTGACGCCCATTTTAGCGGCGCGGGCTTCCTTTTCCGGGGTGTCCAGAATGAGACGCCCTTGCATCTGGCCGCCCATGCAGCGCAATGCTGCGGCGGCAAGCACGCCTTCTGGCGCGCCACCAATGCCCATATAGAGATCGATGCCGGTTTCTTCCGGGTCGGTCGTGTGGATGATGCCGGCCACGTCGCCGTCGCCGATCAGGCGGATTGCAGCCCCTGCGGCGCGGATTTCCTCGATCAGTTTGGCATGGCGTGAACGGTCCATCACGCAGGTGGAAATTTCAGACACTTTGCAGCCCTTGGCTTTGGCAACGGCATTGAGGTTTTCCGTCGGTGTCGCATCGATGTTCACTGTGCCTTTGGGATAACCGGGGCCGATGGCAATTTTATCCATGTAAACGTCAGGCGCATAGAGCAGTTTGCCACGCTCGGCGATGGCGATAACGGCCAGCGAATTCGGCTGGTTCTTGGCGCAGATCGTGGTGCCTTCCAGTGGGTCCAGCGCGATATCCACTTCCGGGCCGCCATAGCCGACCTCTTCGCCGATAAACAGCATCGGCGCTTCGTCGCGCTCACCTTCACCAATGACAATGCGACCGCTTATCGGCAGATTATTGAGTTCGTTGCGCATCGCATCGACGGCCACCTGGTCGGCTTTCTTCTCATCCCCCTGCCCGCGCTCGCGTGCAGCGGCAACCGCGGCGGCTTCCACCACACGGGCCATCTCCATGGTCAGCATGCGGTCAAGATGTCCTGCTTGTTGTTTGGATGAAATTGCCATGATGCCTGGTCCGATTCAGCTAGGAGTTGATATTACTTTTGTGCCATAGAATCCGGCGATCACCCAAGGGTTTCTATCCGGATCATCTGCGGTTCCCCAATCAAACGGCCATCTGAGCGGACGCCATCAAGGGCGTTGCGAATGGCCTGTTCAGTCGTTTCGTGGGTTATGAGAATAATCGGCGCCTGCTCGATGTCGTCATGGTCTTTGGTGCGGCGCTGGACAATGCTTTCAAGCGAGATGTCCTGTTCTGCCATGCGGGTTGCAATGGCCGCCATGGTTCCAGGCGTATCAACGACCGTCAGGCGGATAAAATATCCACCGGCGTGGCTGCGCATCGGCGCCCGCTCATGTGGCGTCAACGTGTTGGCGGGCTGTCCCAGAGCCGGACCATGCTGATGGCCCGGGCGAGATTTGGCAATATCGCAAATATCGCCAGCCGCAGCAGATGCGGTTGCGTCGCCCCCCGCTCCGGGTCCCGACATCATCAAACTACCAACCGTATCAGCCTCCACAGCGACAGCATTGGTGACCCCACCGATTTCGGCAATTTCTGATCCCAATGGCACCATCGCCGGATGAACACGACTTTCAACGCCTTCCGCGGTTCGGGTGGCAATGCCAAGAAGCTTGATGCGGAACCCCAAGTCGCGAGCCGCCTCGATATCTTCAATGGTTATTTTGGTGATGCCTTCCAGATAGATGGCATCAGGCGCAATCGCCGTACCAAAGGCCAGACTGGTCAACAGCGCCAATTTGTGGGCGGTATCATTGCCTTCAATATCAAAAGTGGGATCAGCTTCGGCAAAACCCAATTCCTGGGCATCTTTCAAACACTCTTCAAAGGTCAGACCGTCCTGTTCCATGCGGGTCAGGATGTAGTTACAGGTGCCGTTCAAAATACCTGAAACACGGGTAACGGTGTTTGCGGTCAGCGACTCGCGCATAACTTTGATGATCGGAATGCCACCGGCAACAGCGGCTTCATAATTCAGCAACAGCCCTTCTGCTTCGGCGATGGATGCAAGCTCCACGCCATGTTTAGCGAGCAGAGCCTTGTTGGCCGTGACCACATGCTTGCCTGACTGCAGGGCTGATTTGACCGCACTATAGGCGGGCTCGTCCTCACCGCCCATCATCTCGACGAAAACATCAACATCCTTGCTGGTCGCGAGAGAATTGGCATCATCGTGCCAGGTGATGCCGTCGAGCGAAATGCCACGATCCTTGTTCCTTGATCTTGCGGTAACACCGGTGACGCTGATTGCGCGACCACAGCGGTCCGCCAACATCTCCTGCTTTTCCTGTATCAGACGCACCAACGCGGTACCCACGGTGCCGAGGCCGGCAATGCCAATACGAAGAGAATTACTCATGGGGGCAGACTTTATCACAGTGAATTACTCAGGCGCTTGATTGCCCCGTTTCGGCAAAATTTGTAACGCCACATTGTACCAGTTTACCGCCCTTGGCGATTATTCTGCCGGATCGTCGCCTTCGATGCGTTTGCGCATCGCTTCTTCGCGTTCCAGCGCCAATTTTTTGAGGGCAGCGACCTCGCGTTGGTAGTCGGTTTCGGTATTGCTTTGCGCCTGTTGTTGACCGGCCTGAGCCTGGCGCGTCAGTTCCGCTTTGAGTGCAGATCTTTGGGTTGGTGTCATCTGTGCCGTCTCGGCGACAGGGACACGGCCAATGACAGGAAACTGACCGGTGGTTTGAGGCTGACCCACTGGCTGGGCAGATAACAAATCGTCCGTCGAACCGGTGACGCACCCGGTCATAAGTGTCAGTCCAGTTAACAAAAAAATCGTGCGGAAAATCATAAAGTGCTCTTATCCGACGATTATGGTGCAACCAAGGACAAATGCGGGTCGGCCGACCTAGTGGTCAGCCGACTGCTTTGATCAAAGTGAATTGAGGGCAGAATCAAGGTCTGCAATCAGATCGTCCACCTGTTCGATCCCGATTGACAGACGCACCACATCTTCACCCGCACCGGCGGCAACTTGTTGCTCATCGCTCAACTGACGGTGGGTCGTGGAAGCTGGATGAATGATCAGTGACCGTGTGTCACCCAGATTGGCCAAATGAGAGAAGATTTCCACATTTGACACCAGGCTGACACCGGCCTTGTAACCGCCCCTGACACCGAAGGAGAATACGGCACCGGCGCCCTTGGGCATATATCTTTGCTGGAGGGCATGATGTTCATCACTTTCCAGGCCGGCATAAGAGACCCATTCAACCTTATCGTGGCCTTGCAGAAATTTGGCGACCGCCAAAGCGTTATCGCAGTGGCGCTGCATGCGCAGTGGAAGTGTTTCGATACCGGTGAGAATCTGAAATGCGTTAAACGGTGAAATGGCTGGTCCCAGATCGCGCAATCCCAACACCCGGCAAGCAATCGCAAAAGCAAAATTACCGAAAGTCTCGGCCAAAATCATGTCGTTATATTCAGGACGTGGCTCTGACAAGATTGGGTAACGATCGTCTTTGCCCCAGTCGAAAGTGCCGCCGTCCACGATGGCCCCACCCATCGAATTGCCATGGCCACCCATGAACTTGGTCAGCGAGTGTACCACGATATCGGCACCGTGCTCGATGGGACGACACAGATACGGCGTGGCCATGGTATTGTCGACGATCAGGGGAATGTGATGCTTGCGGGCAATTTCGGCAATGCCGTTAATGTCCATGACAACACCACCTGGATTGGCAAGGCTTTCAATAAAGATGGCCTTGGTTTTTGGCGTGATCTGGGCTTCAAAATCAGCCGGTGTTAAGTCGTCGGCCCATTTAACACGCCAGTCAAAAGATTTGAAACTCTGACCGAACTGGTTGATCGACCCGCCATAGAGCTTTTTGCAGGCGACGAACTCATCTCCGGGCTGCATCAAAGCATGCATGACCAGCAACTGAGCCGCGTGTCCGGAAGCAACCGCCAGAGCCGCTGTACCATCTTCCAGAGCTGCCACACGTTCTTCCAGAACCGCCGTGGTCGGATTGGTGATACGGGTATAGATATTGCCGAAAGCCTGCAAGCCAAACAGAGCAGCAGCGTGATCAACATCATCAAAGACAAAGGCGGTCGTTTGATAAATCGGTGTGGCGCGGGCACCTGTGGCAGGATCAGGCTGGGCTCCGGCATGGATGGCAAGTGTGTCGAAACCGGGTTCGCGGTTGCTCATGGCAATACTCCAAGGGTCATAAAAATTCAGAAATTACGTTATCGGGCAGACGATCGCCCACGTCAAAGGAAGAAAATGATGTGGTCTTGCCAAACAAAAAATTATTTGAATGAATAGCCACGATTGAGGGCTGTTTTCGCACCGTACCTTCATAATGAAACCAAGTCACAGGCGCTTGATCCGCTCTGTCAAAATCTCGAAAAACCGCTGATCATCAAGGTTCCGCACAAAAAAGCAATTTTCACTCCGATCGCTCACCCGCCACCAGTCAGCGACTGTCATGCCAAGGGTTAGTTCTGAAGAGGTTTCAATCTCAACATTAATCCTTCGGCCTGAATAAATGTTGGGTTCCAGCAACCAGACAATCACATTGGGGTCATGAAGCGGACCGCCATCGGTGCCATATTTGGTCTCGTCAAAGCGTTCAAAGAAATCCAGCAGTTCAGCCGTAACTTCTCCAGCTCGGTTGCCCAAAGACCGAAATGCCTCGACGCGGGTTCGGCTTGCCAGAGCCTTGTGGGTGACGTCGAGCGGCATCACCGTCAGCTTTATGCCGCTGTTGAAGACAATCGCCGCCGCTTCAGGATCAACATAGATATTGAATTCGGCAGCCGGAGTAACATTTCCGCCCTCAAAAAAGCCACCCCCCATGAGGACGATTTCCGCAAGATTTTTAGCGATTTGCGGCTCTTTCTGCAGCGCCATCGCAACATTCGTCAGCGGACCCAGCGCACATATCGTTATCTCACCAGAGTCGGAGGCCATGACGGTCTCAACAATAAAATCCACTGCATGTTGGCTTTGCGCCTGCATTTCTGGTTGCGGCAATGTCGGGCCATCCAACCCGGTTCGGCCATGAACATGCTCTGCCGTCACCAGCTTGCGGTTGAGCGGCTCGCTTGCCCCGCAGAAAACCGAAATATCTGGTCGCCCGGCCAGTTCACAAATCTTTCTGGCATTCAACTGGGTCAGCTCCAGCGGTACATTGCCCGCAACTGCGGTAATGCCCAGCACGTCCAGCTCCGGGCTCGCCAGCGCCACCAATATCGCGACCGCATCATCCTGTCCCGGATCCGTGTCGATAATGATTTTACGTGGATCAGGCATGATCCTCTCCCAGGCTGAAATGTTGATAGCCGGATTTCAGTTTGGGTTTTTTGCTCGATATGACACGCCGGTTGAAACCGCACCAACCGATTTCACCGCACAGTCGCGCATATTCAATTTTCGGACAGCGGTTTTGAATGACCTTGATTCCAGCCATTTCAAGTGCCGACGCCACGGCTTCGTCACGAATGCCCAATTGCATCCAAACGATCCTGGGCAGTTCCGGCATGTGCATAATCTCGGCTGCAAAGTTGGGCAGAAATTCCGGCTTGCGGAAATAGTCCACCATGTCTACCGGTCCCGGCAGGTCGGCAAGGCTCGCATAGGTCATGGAGTCAGCAATTTCAGTGCCAGCCGACCCGGGATTAATCGGCGCCACATCATAGCCTTTGGCAACCATATAGGTGGCGACAAAATAGGAAGGCCGAACTTTATTCGCACTTGCGCCAACAATGGCGATGGAGCGAACTGAAAGCAAAATGTCGCGAATTTCCTGGTCGCTATAGCGATCGCGATCATTCATCATGCCACTCCGGGGTGCGATCATCGAGAAAAGCACCTATACCTTCCTCGGCATCGGGGGCAAGCATGTTCTCGGTCATGACCTGCGCTGTGTGTGCATAGGCGTCCGCAAGGCTCATCTCGGCCTGCTGATAAAATGCCTGTTTGCCAAACTTCAACGTATGGCTCGATTTTTTAGCGATGTTGCGGGCGTATTGGAGGGTGATTTTCTCCAGATACTCTACCGGTACAACGCGGTTGATCAGGCCAATTTCCCGAGCGTGGCTCGGGGTAATCGCTTCACCGGTCAGCAGCATTTCCATGGCGTGCTTGCGCAATACATTGCGCGACAGGGCCACCATGGGAGTTGAGCAAAACAGCCCAATGTGAACCCCGGGCGTGCAGAACGTCGCATCTTCCGACGCGATTGCCAGATCGGCCGAGGCAACGATCTGACATCCGGCAGCCGTCGCCAGTCCGTTAACCTCGGCGATAACGGGTTTGGGATGATTGACAATCGATTGCATGACCGTGGAGCACCTATCCATCAGCGTCTTGAAATAGGCCCTGCCCCGGTCGTCGTCCTGGCGGTGAGGTGTTAGTTCCTTCAGGTCGTGTCCTGCGCAAAAAAGATGCCCGTTGGCGGCAATGATAATCACCCTAACCGCAGCATCGTTTTCTGCAGCATCGAGCGCCGTCTGAAGCGCTGCCAACATGGCTTCCGACAATGTATTGGCCGGCGGGTTGTTCAACACAAGCCGCAACACGCCACCTTCCAGTGGCTGGCTGACAAGGATGTCGCTGCCCAGATCTTCTGCAGTGCGAATATTCAGGATCTCTGCCATTTGCAAATGTCCGTATTATCATATTGCCCCTTCGATAGAATGTTGCAAAAGTCAACGCAACACCAAGTGCAGGGTTATTGGAATGAGTGACAAGGTTTTACTTGAGAAAGACGGGCGCATCGGGCGCATCATTCTCAACCGACCAGACGTACTGAATGCCATCGACGATGACATGCCTGCGCTGATTGCCAGGCGGGTGGAACAGGCCAACGCCGACCCCGACATTCATGTCATCGTGCTCAGCGGTGCAGGACGCGCGTTTTGCGCCGGATATGACCTCACCTATTATGCCTCTTCCGTAGAAGGCGAAGGTCGCGAATTGACGCAGGACATGCCCTGGGACCCGATGCAGGACTACGCGTTCATGCACCGCAATACGCAATACTTCATGTCGCTTTGGCATTCCCACAAGCCGGTCATCGCCAAGGTTCATGGCTATGCAGCTGCGGGAGGTTCCGATATCGCCCTTTGTTGTGACATGATCATCATGGCTGATGACGCTGAAATCGGCTACATGCCAGCGCGCGTCTGGGGCTGTCCTACCACGGCCATGTGGACTTATCGTCTGGGACCAGAACAAGCCAAACGAATGATGTTTACCGGCGATCGGATCGATGGACGCGAGGCCCAAAGAATTGGCCTTGTGCTCAAATCTGTGCCAGCAGCAGACCTCGATCAAGAAGTCGACCAACTGGCCAACCGCGTTGCGGGGGTGCCGGTCAACCAGTTGATGATACAGAAAATGGTGATCAATCAGGCAATTGAAGCGATGGGCCTGCTTAACACTCAAAAACTGGCCACTCTTTTCGACGGCATCACCCGTCATTCCCCCGAGGGCATGAATTTCAAGTCGCGCAGTGAAGAAAAAGGCTGGAAAGAAACAGTTCGTGAGCGCGATGCCGGTACATTCGACTGGACCCAAAACCGTCCGATCAATCCAAAATCCTGATTACTAAATGGAAAGTCACTTCATGACACAGCCTCAACCGGTGATGACGGCCGATCAGCTCAATCAATTCATCGCCGAAGTTTACCCGCAAATCCTTGAGCAACTTCCCGGCCATGATGTTCGTCTGGTCGAACCGGGCCGTGTTGTCGTGCGCATGGAAGCGGACGAGCGCCATATCCGCGCCGGCGGCACGGTGTCAGGCCCGACCCTGTTCGCATTGGCTGATATGGGAGGCTATGCCTGTGTTTTATCCCACATTGGTCGCGAGGCATTGGCAGTGACAACCAATCTGAACATCAATTTCATGCGAAAGGCGGATCCAGGTCCACTCGACGCAGATTGCAAGATCCTCAAGCTGGGAAAACGCCTAATGGTATTTGAAGCCTCGATTTGTCAGGCCGATCAAAAAGACATCATTGCCCATGCCACAGGAACCTATGCCATTCCGCCGAAGTGAGATGCTGATAGCCAGTTAGTCGTAAAAATAGCGGTATTATAATACCTTATTTTTAAGTAGCTGAATTTATTTCTCTTTTTCGGGACATGACGACATTTCCGTCTTGACCATCTCTCAAGTCTTTCCTATACACCACGCCAACCGGCCTCGCATGTTTGCGGGGCCTCGATTTTTCGAGGCTCCAGCATACTTAAGCGGCCAATATGGACAATAATTCAAATCAGGACTTTTTAGGTCATGAAAACTTTTTCGCAAAAACCTGCGGAAGTAGAGAAAAGCTGGATCGTCATTGACGCTACCAACGCCGTTCCAGGTCGTCTCGCTTCCATTGTTGCCAACCGCCTGCGCGGCAAGCACAAGCCAACTTTTACACCTCACGTCGATGACGGTGACAATGTTGTCATCATCAATGCTGACAAAGTTGCTTTCACCGGCAAGAAATTCAACGACAAGAAATACTACTGGCACACCGGATATCCCGGCGGCATCAAGGAGCGGACAGCTCGTGCGCTGCTGGAAGGCCGTTACCCCGAACGCGTCATGCAAAAAGCTGTTGAGCGCATGATGCCTGGTGGCCCGCTTTCCCGTCGCCAGATGAAAAATCTCTACGTTTACGCAGGCCCCGAGCATAAGCATGAAGCTCAAAAGCCACAGGCCGTTGATCTGGCTGCGTTGAACTCTAAAAATGTAAGGACTGCGTAATCATGGCCGAAATCAACTCACTTGAAGAGCTGGGCGCCGCAGTAAACCAGGCAGCTGCCGAAAATTCAGCCGCCGAAGCCATTGCTGAAAACCCATCCCTGGCTGGCAATCCGCCGGCTCCCGTTCACGAACGCAAGGTCGATGAACTGGGCCGTTCCTATGCAACCGGCAAACGTAAGGACGCTGTTGCACGGGTCTGGCTGAAGCCGGGTTCCGGCCGTATCATCATTGAAGGTGCGATTAAGAAGCGCGACGTTCAGAAGAAAAACCGCAAGGAAGGCGCCAAAGCCACCAAACAGCGCGATTTCACCGAATATTTTGCCCGTCCGGTTCTGCAGATGGTTGTCAAACAGCCTTTGGTTGCTGCCGGTCGTGAAACCCAGTTCGACATCGTTGCCACTGTTTCCGGTGGTGGCCTGTCCGGACAGGCTGGCGCTTTGCGTCATGGCATTTCCAAGGCTCTGACGTATTACGAGCCGGAACTGCGTGGTGTTTTGAAATCCGGTGGATTCCTGACCCGCGACAGCCGTGTTGTTGAGCGTAAGAAATACGGCCGCGCGAAAGCTCGCCGCTCGTTCCAGTTCTCCAAGCGTTAAGGCTTACCGAAATTGCACCATTTGGTGCTATAAAGGGCGGGCCTCACGGTCCGCCTTTTTTGTTTGAAGTGATGACAGACATGAAACCATTAAAACCCAAGGGCATGGACAATGCCTTCACCGCAGATAACCTGCATCAGCAAGCCAGCGACCCGACCTATGCCGGAGCGCTGTCTTTCATGCGGCGCAAATACACCACCGACCTGACGGGTACCGATGCCGTAGTCTGGGGCCTTCCCCTTGATACATCAGTGTCCAACCGGCCGGGCACCAGATTTGGTCCCCGCGGGGTTCGCGAAGCTTCCTGTGGGATGGACAATGATCCGCAATATCCGTTTGGCTCCCGGCTGTTCGACGATATGGCGGTGATCGATTATGGAGACTGCTATTTTTATTATGGCCAGCAGTCGAAGATTCCAGCTGTGATTGAATCCAATGCAGCGGCGATTATCAATTCCGAATCTTCCCCCTATCTGCTGTCGATTGGCGGCGACCATTTCGTCACCTACCCCCTGCTCAAGGCGCATGCTGAAAAACACGGCCCTTTGGCGCTGGTCCAGTTTGATGCGCATCAGGATACCTGGGACGACAAGGACGGCGCGGTTGATCACGGAACGATGATCACCCGGGCTGTGAAGGAAGGCATTGTCGACGTCGACCATTCCATCCAGATCGGCATTCGCACAATTGCTCCCGAGGATTATGGAATTGAGATCATCGACGGTCTGCAATGCCACGAAATTGGCCCGCAAGAAATTGCCCGCCGGATTTATGAACGGGTGGGTGACAAGAATGTTTATCTGACCTTCGATATCGATTGTCTGGACCCCGCCTTTGCGCCCGGCACCGGCACTCCGGTCTCGGGCGGACTGAGCACGGCACAGGCGCTGTTGACCCTCAGACACCTGAAGGATCTGAACGTCGTTGGGTCCGATGTGGTGGAAGTATCGCCAGCCTATGACCATGCCGATATTACATCAATTGCCGGTTCAACCGTGGCAATGTACATGCTAGGCAATCTTTGGGAGCGACGATTTCAGTCTTCCTGAACTGAATTCATTGCTTCGGATATTGAATCCGAATATAGATATAACTTATTGAATTAAGAGAATATTATGTCAAATCCTAAAATCTATGTAGACGGTGAACACGGTACAACCGGTCTGCAAATTCTCGACCGGCTGAAGAGCCGGGAAGACATTAACCTGCTGTCCATGCCTCACGAGGAACGGCGCAATCCGGATGCCCGCAGAGCGCTTTTGAACGAGGCGGACTTTGGTGTTTTATGCTTGCCCGACGACGCCTCACGCGAAGCAGCCAGCATGGTGGCCGACGGTAATACGCGGTTGATTGATGCGTCGACTGCACACCGGACAAATCCGGATTGGGTGTTTGGCTTTAAAGAGCTGGATCCCGGACATGACGAGGTGATTGCCAAAGCTCGGTTTGTCTCGAACCCCGGGTGCTATTCGACCGGCGCAATTGCACTGATCCGGCCGCTGACCCAAAACGCGCTGTTGGACAAAAGCAGCCTGCTCTCCATCAACGCGGTGTCTGGATACACCGGTGGCGGCAAAAGTCTGATCGCCAGGATGGAAGATGAGGCGAATGACGATGCGATTTCCGCGCCCCATTTTCTCTATGCCACAGGTCTCACTCACAAGCACGTGCCTGAGATCACAACCTATGGTCTTCTGGAAAATACGCCACTGTTCTCACCGAGCGTCGGCAGATTTCCTCAAGGCATGATTGTTCAGCTTCCGCTGCATCTGTCAGCCACGAATGCCACAACGCGTGAGGAAATTCATGCATGCCTTGCCGCCCACTATGATGGCAGTCCGCACGTGCGTCTGGCATCACTGGATGAGAGTGCGAGCGTTTCCAGACTTGATGCTGCAGCTCTGGCAGGCAAAGACACGATGGACCTGCATGTGTTCGGCAACGAGCACCAGCTCAACCTGGTCGCACTGCTCGACAATCTGGGCAAAGGCGCCAGCGGTGCCTGTGTCCAGGCTTTGGATCTGATGCTGGCTGGATAAGGTGCTGATCGGACCGTGGTGTCGGCGAATGCTTGGCCGCACCGCGGTTTCTGCACCCATTGTTGGGCTGGTTGGTTCGCAATGTTTGACGTTTTGTGGTTAGAATCTTTCAACACCGGGTGGTTGGGGGGCAGTGCAAACCATGATTCAGACGATCAAACTGCTTCTGCCGGGATTGATACCGTCGTGGAAATTCTTCAGGACCATTGAGCCTTCACCAAGAGTTCAATGGCGACTGGTGACGGATACCGTCCAGTCAGACGCCAAATGGCAGGAATTTCGACCCCGCCCGGCACGCATTTCCGTAGCATCAGTGGTGCGCCGATTATTTTGGAATCCAGACTGGAATGAGACACTCTACATGGTCAGTCTGGCTGAGCGGGTGTCACTGTCCCCCAGCACCCACAGCCGCGATCAGATTTTCAAACGCCTGAAGGGGCAATTGATCGACGCCAGTGTCACAGATCCCGGCCTGGCCTGTCTGCAATTTCGATTGGTATTCGTTCAACGTGAGGGGTCCGAATTGGTCAAGCAGACCACCTATCTGTCGGAAACGCGCCCCCTGAGTGACATCCTCACATGACGTTGGAGGATGCTCTTAGGGCAACCGAACTATTGTTGGCATGGGCGCTGATTCTGCAAAGTTGCGAACATTTTGTCACCGCCAGTCACAACAAAGCATTGTTTTTGCTTCGAATAATCTGCTGCATTGTGCTCGCAATCGGGATTGCACCTTTGCTGTCACTGGCCATGCTCGCAGCCATCAGTCTGATAATGCTACATCGTTTTCAGGGGCCTTATAATGGTGGCAGCGATCGTATGAGCGTGTTGATCGTCTGGTGCCTCCTGATCGCCCATGCTGTACCGACGACAATGCTAAGAGAAGCAGCATTTGGCTATCTCGCAGCACAGGTGGTTCTGTCATATTTTATTTCCGGATGGGTCAAACTGGTCAATCCACAATGGCGAAGCGGACGGGCGCTGCGCGATGTCTTTGCTTTTTCTGCCTACCCGGTGAGTGAAGAACTGCGGCAATTGGCAAATTACCCAAGACTGTGTTGGGTTATGGCCTGGTCTGTGATGGTGTTTGAAGTGTTGTTCCCGATCGCTCTGGTCGACCAAACACTGCTGATAATCGCGCTGGCAATCGGCGCGGCGTTTCACCTCGCCAACGCCTGCCTGTTTGGACTGAATCGGTTTTTCTGGATCTGGTTGTCGGCCTATCCATCGCTGCTATGGTTGCAAAGCCGCGTTGCCGATGCGCTGTGGTGAGGCGCCGCTGACGACAAATTCCAAATTTGTAGAATCAGACTTCGTGCCACTCAACCGGACGATCCAGCACGGCGGCCAGGCCTTTCATTCGGCGGTAAAGTCTCTCACCCTCAAAGTCAGCTATGTCCGAAGCGACCGTCAGCTGCACCGGCCCATCTTCTTCAACCTGAAAACCCACTTTCGGCAGAACGCCCGGCATCGCAGTTGAAAACTGAAAACCAATGCGGAACAATGCCCCCAGCAGTTTGGCACGCTGGCGCTCGCGCTTTGAGGCAATCGTGATCAGTGCCGGGCTGAGGTCATCTTCCACGAGCCCTTCATGTCGATAATAGGATGCCAGAGCCAGGAATGCCCGACCCGCATGATCAACTCCAACGAAATCAGCGTTGGAGATCAAATTGAGAGCCTGATCGCCACGGTAATCCGGGTGCGAGCGCCAGGTGATGTCGGCCAGCAGGCAAGCAGCCTTGCGGTAGCGTTTCTCGTTGGCGGTTTCGTCAATACCGAAGGCATTGAACGCTGCGCCTGTCCATTTGAC
The DNA here is from genome assembly GCA_011087605.1 of Hyphomicrobiales bacterium. Taxonomy (GTDB): domain Bacteria; phylum Pseudomonadota; class Alphaproteobacteria; order Rhizobiales; family Rhizobiaceae; genus Pseudahrensia. Next base: position 53,732 of record JAALLE010000009.1, on the reverse strand, counting down.
GAGTTCGCGGGCGTGGAGCGGCGAACGAGCACGCAACACCGCAAATTCTTCTGCCGCGGTTAGCAGGGGATCCATTTTCTGAACTTGTGGTGGCAGCAGCGAATAAAGATAACCTTCGCGCACCCCCAACCCCGAGAATACAATCCGCTCCGGTTTCATAATTGCCATGATTTCGGACAGCAACACCGCGCCGTAGGGCATCAACGCACGGCGGTTCGACGATATTGCTTCAATTCCGCGTATGGTCGAACCTTTTTTGCCCGTCAGCCGACTACACAGCTTGCGGGCTTCCTTGGCACCGATTTCGTAGTGGTGCATGACGGTCAGCGGGTATTTGGATCGCACCATATTCAACCGACCTATGGCACGCCAGGTCCCCCCAACAGCGTAGAATGTACCACCTTTGGCAGCCTTGAGCACGGCGTTGCCTTTTAATGCCTCACGAACAAATTGACGGGCAGCGATTACATCTGAGTCGGACTGATCCTGCAGGCGCAAACCACCGAGAGGCAACGTCACTCCCTCGCCGGTTGGCGCACCATTTATGCGGGTCAGTTCGACACTACCGCCCCCCATATCCGCCACCACTCCTACAGGATTGCGAAAGCCGCATTCGATACCGTAGGCCGCATACATCGCCTCTTCGATGCCGGTCAGAACATGGATCGGAGCCTGCAACGCTTCGGTTGCCCGACGAATAAACTCCGGTCCGTTGACGGCCTCACGCGCTGCTGCTGTGGCCAATGTGCGAATTTGCGTTGCTCCAGACTGTTCGGCCAACATTCGATAGCGCCGCAACGTCGCCAGAGCTCGTTCAACAGCATCGTCATCCAGTCTGCCGGTCGAACCGATATGTGCCCCCAGGCCACAAAGAATTTTTTCGTTATAAAGCGGTGTTGGCGACCGCGACAGGCCTTCGTAAACGACCAGGCGCACAGAATTGGACCCGATGTCGATGATCGCGACAGGCGAAAGTTTGCGAATCCGACCCTGGGCCCGCAATATGGTCTTTGATGACTTTACCATCAGGCAGCAGAATCCGGCGCAGTTTCGTGACTTGAAAACGGTTCCAAAATGGACTTTGGAGCGTTTTTCTTAAGCGATTTACCACGGCCTGACAGGCTCGGATTGGTCATGAAATAGTCCTGTGCGCTGAATGGTTTTTGGCCCGGCCCAACTTCAAAACGCCGCGCCGTTCCATCGGGCAATATCTGCCAGCTTTGCAAATTGTCGATCAGATTGCCAAGCATGATCTGGTCCAAAACCTGTTGATGAACGGTCGGATTTTCCAGCGGAACCAGCACTTCAACCCGACGATCCAGATTGCGCGGCATCAAGTCGGCGGAACCGGCAAAAACCAATGCTTTCTTGGAGGGCAGCCCATGACCATTGCCGAAGCAGAATATGCGCCCGTGTTCCAGAAAACGACCGATTATCGATTTCACCCGGATATTGTCCGACAAGCCCGGAACCTGGGGCCGCAGGCAGCAGATACCACGAACGATTAGATCAATTTGGACCCCGTCCTGACTGGCTTCATAGAGTTGATCTATCATCGCCGGGTCAACCAGCGAATTCATTTTCATCCAGATTTGCCCCGGTTTACCTTCCTTGGCGTGCTTGCGTTCCTGATCAATCAGTTTGGTCAGCTTGTTGCGCAGCGAATTAGGCGATACCAACAGTTTCTTCAATCCCTTGGGCTCGGCATAACCGGTGATAAAGTTGAACACCCGCGCCACATCGAGCGTGATGTCACGGTCCTTGGTGAAAAACGACAGGTCGGTATAAACGCGGGCATTTGTGGGATGATAATTGCCTGTACCGATATGGCAGAAATTGACCAGATCTCCACCCTCGCGACGCACCACCAGTGATAATTTCGCGTGCGTTTTCCACTCGATAAATCCGTAGACCACTTGCACGCCAGCCCGTTCCAGATCACGAGCCCAGCGGATATTTGCTTCTTCATCAAAGCGTGCCTTCAACTCGACCAGCGCCGTAACCGACTTGCCGTTTTCTGCAGCCTCGATCAGTGCCTGCACGATGGGGCTGTCGTTTGAAGTGCGATAAAGGGTTTGCTTGATCGCCACTACATCGGAATCCTGGGCCGCCTGACGAATAAAACGCACCACAACGTCGAAACTCTCATAGGGATGATGAACGACAAGATCCTTTTGTCGGATGGCTGCAAAACAGTCTCCGTTATGTTCTCTGATACGCTCGGGAAAGCGCGGATTATAGGCTTCATAACGCAGCCTCTTGTCACCTGCCTCAACCAGATCGTTGAGATTATCAAGCGCCAAAAGTCCATTCAATATGACGGTTTGATCACTCGTGACATTGAGCTCTTTCATCACAAAACTGCGCAGACTATCGGGCGTATCGGCAGTGAATTCCAGGCGGATCACCAGACCCCGGCGGCGCTGTTTTAGGGCCGTCTCGAACAGGCGCACCAGGTCTTCGGCTTCTTCCTGTACTTCAATATCACTGTCGCGCACCAGTCGAAACATGCCACTTTCAACGGTCGAGTAGCCGGGAAACAGCCGGTCGATGAACATGCCAATAATTTCTTCGACACTGATGAAACGGCTTGGGGCCGGCGGCGGCTCGTCATCATCTGTTTCGGCAACCGGCAACGGCACAAAACGCTTGAGCGGTTGCGGCAGGCGCAGCAAGGCGGTCATTGTTTTGCTGCCATTGGTGCGCTGCAGCTGCAGCACTAACGTCAGTCCAAGATTAGGTACAAATGGAAACGGATGCGCGGGATCGATGCACAGGGGTGTCAAGATCGGAAACACTTGTGACAGGAAGTGATCTTCCGCCCAGGCCCGTTCACTTTCATCCAGATCGCCGCTCTTGACGATTTCAACCTGTTCTCGGTTCAATTCCACCAACAGCGATTCCAGAACCGCGTGCTGATGTTCCTGCAGATCAGCAATTTCCTTGGTTGCAAATGCCAGTTGTTCGATCGGCGTTTGGCCATTATCCGACAGGGTCGCAAGTTGCTCACGCACCTGCGCCGCGAGGCCGGCAATGCGAACCATCAGAAATTCATTCAGATTGTCGGCCGAAATTGTCAAAAAGCGCAGCCGTTCCAACGGTGGATGTTTTTGGTTTTCCGCTTCCATCAACACCCGACGATTAAACTGCAACCACGAAATCTCGCGGTTGATAAATCTTTGCGGGCTTTTGGTAATCTGAACTACTGACATGGCAATCGACAAGGCGTTCCCGTCTGTGGATGAAACTGCTCAAAAATGTGAAACCGGCACATATTGAAAGTTCTATATGTGCATAAATCGGACACGACAGCCAGCTATTCCTGCATTCCCAGTTGACGCAGGGCCTGTGCAGCCAGCGGTTTGGTAATCGCCCGCTTTTGAGCCATCGACAGACTATCAAGCGTCGTCACCAACTGCTGAGCGCTAGCCAGCGACCGTTCCATGCGCAGAACCATATATTCAATCACCGGTCCGTCGACTTCGATCTGGAGATCGGCAAACAGTTTCGCCATGACCCCTTGCAGCAGTTCATCGTCAGGTTCGTTCAACTCGATCAACTGCGCCAGTTTCATGCGCGAGGTCAAATCCGGCAGCTGCATGCCCCAGTTTCCGGGCCAGGTTCTGCTTGTCAGTAGCAAGTTCCCGCCGTGGGCACGCACCTCATTGATCAGATGAAACAACGCCGTTTCGTTGAAGTTCCCGGCCCCTATGTCCTCCACCACAACATTTGCACCTGCCTGCGCCGGCAAGGTCAGCTGATCCGAAGCTGGCAATTGTATTGCTTCCGCCATAATCGCCCAGACTGAAGCTAAATGGCTTTTTCCGGCTCCCACCGGGCCTGCCAAAATCACGATCGGTACAGGCCAGTCAGGCCAGGAATTAATAAAGCTGACTGCGTCTTTGTTGACAGGAGAGACGATTAGATCTTCAGCGCCCCGCCCGATATTTGTCGGCAGGCCGAGCGGGAGCTGAACATTGTTGCTCACGACTGCTGCTCCGATGAACCGTCATCCGTGCCACCAGAGACGTCACCACCACCATGGCCAAGGTAAAACGGGCTGGCCAGATATTTCTTCAATCCGTAGCGTACCAGAACCCCAATCGCTGCGGCCACCGGTACGGCGATTAACAGTCCGGTAAAACCGAGAAGGACACCGAAGGCAGACAAAGAAAACATCAGCCAGACCGGGTGCAATCCAACACTTTGACCAACCAGTTTCGGCTGCAGAATATTGCCTTCGACAAATTGGCCAAGTGCAAATATGACGAAAACCAGTCCGATCCATGTGTAATCCGGCCAAAACTGAACCAGGGCCACACCAACCGCCAGAATCATTCCCAATATCGATCCGACAAAGGGGATAAAGCTGACCAGTCCGGCGAACATGCCAATCAGCAGACCGAAATTCACCCCGGTCACCGTCAACCCTGCTGCATAAAACAGGCCGAGGATCAGGCACACTGCACCCTGCCCACGCACGAAACCGGCGATGGCAGCATTCACGTCGCCCGCAATTTCAGTGAGTTCTGACTGGTGATCGCGTGGCAACCAACCTTCGACTGTGCCGACCATGCGGTCCCAATCGAGCAGCAGATAAAACGCAACAATCGGAGTGATAACAAACAGCGAGATGACATCCACCAACGCCTTGCCCGAATTCCACAGTGACCCGAGCAATGTCGACAACCATCCAGCCCCCTGCTGCAGCAAGGTATTGAGATTTTCATGGATATTGACCGAACTTTCGCCGATCAGGGTTTTCAGCCACTCACTTTCGGTGTTTGCAAATAATGACTGTAACCGAGACACATAATCGGGAATGCGTTGAATAAGGTCAGACAATTGGTTCGACAAAATGGGAACCACCAGAATCAGCGCCAGAATAAATAAGATGACGAAAACAATGAGGATCAGAAATGTCGCCACAAGACGACTTGCGCCAATCGCTTCCAAACGGTCGGCAACGGGATCCAGCAGATAGGCCAATGCCATTCCAGCCACAAAGGGCAGCAAGATCGACCGAAATACGTAGAGAAAGACAACGATAAACAGGAACGTCAGGCACCAGAACCATATTTGTCGCTTGGTTGCGACAGGCAGCAGGAAACTACCCTGAGACGGCAGCAATTCTTCATTCGAATTCGTTGCTGATGCGTCACCGTCAACTTGATCAGTCAATCTTGTCACCTCGCCAATCACAAACAGAATTGGTTCCATTTAAGCAAGAACGGTTCTAGCGAACGCCACTCTCACTTGTCGCAAACAACTTGATGCCCTGATACGTATATGCAGCAGCCGAAAGTGCGGTCAGCAGGCCGGTCAGCCATTCCAGAGACGTCTTCGCATTTGGCCAATCAATACCAAATGCCAAGGAAAAAAGCACCCATGCGGCCAATATTATCTGAACCGCCGTATTGGTCTTGGATATCCACAACGGGCGGATGGTGACGGGCAATGACAGGAAAAACGCCAACAAAACCCCAAAAATGATCAGCAGATCCCGACTGACGATGAGGATGACCAGCCAAAGTGGAATACTGCCGAGATAGGCCAGCGAGATGAACACACATACCAACATCAACTTGTCGGCTATGGGATCAAGAATGGTTCCCAATTCCGTCTGTTGATTGAAATATCGGGCCACCGTGCCATCAATCGCATCTGATGCTCCGGCCAGCAAGAACAACAAAAAGGCCATCAACATCTGTCCGCTCAACGCCGCCCATACAATGACCGGAACCAGCATAATTCGAACCAGAGTAATCAGATTGGCGATGGTCAAAGAAGTAACTGCACTGTGGGTTTACAAGGGAGATTCAGACAGGAAGTTGATGCCCACATTAAATAGACATTTCAAGCGCTCTCGCAACATTGATTAATGGTTTATTTGACTTGATTGTAATCCGCCCCACCTTAAGATCGAAGCAGATCAAAAGATGAAGAGTGGCTGTAACTGTGCGAAAACATTTGGCTGTTGTAATTTTTGGACTCCTGTTGCCATTGTTGTCGTTGCCCTCAGCGCAGGCGGCGGACAACCATGCGGGCTATTATTATCCAGAACCAAAAACCACTGAGACCTATGTCTCCGCTCTCAACGTGATGCCAAGCATGGGCAAACGATCACGGGTTGGGTTTTTGATCGGCCTCAGCAAGCAGCAGCACGAAAGGGCCTATCCACCGCCTTATCACATGTTTGCAAAGGGCTATCACGCCCAAAAACTGATCATTGTAGCAACGGGCGGCGAACGATACGACACGCTATACCGGTTGCGTGCGCTTCTGGCCTCACTCACGGCACAGGCGCGAACCTCCCCCTTGTTTGAACAGTCGCGACAGCCCGAAAACCTGAACTTCCTTGATCTGGCACGATTGGCCGGATTCACTCAGGTGACAATTTCCAATGGCGAAGCACTGGCCCACCGAATTAATCTGCTGAGCGCAAATTAACACTGGTTTTCCACGATCTTGTTGGCATTTGAACAAGACGCGCGGGCTCATGCCGCCTATAGAGAGGCATGAGTACAAACAAACCCCCCCTCTCCTATGCGGATGCTGGTGTCGACATTGACGCTGGCAATGCACTTGTTGATGCGATCAAGCCTCTGATTGCTGCCACGCGGCGTCCCGGCGCTGACAGCTCCATTGGGGGATTTGGCGGCATATTTGATTTGAAACAGACCGCCTATCGCGACCCGTTGCTGGTGGCTGCAAACGACGGCGTTGGTACAAAACTGAAGATCGCCATTGATACCGGCCAACACCACACAATCGGAATCGATCTGGTCGCAATGTGCGTCAATGATCTGATCGTTCAGGGGGCGGAACCGCTTTTCTTTCTTGATTATTTTGCCACCGGCAAACTCGATAATGGAGTTGCCGAACAGGTGATTGCCGGTATTGCCAGAGGCTGCGAAATGGCCGGTTGCGCTCTCATCGGTGGCGAAACCGCTGAAATGCCCGGCTTATACAAAGTTGGAGATTATGATCTTGCGGGGTTTTCTGTTGGTGTGGTAGAGCGCGATTCATTGCTGCCGAGAGCGATGCGGGCCGGCGATGTGCTGTTGGGAATACATTCCAGCGGCGCTCATTCAAACGGCTTTTCGCTGATACACCGCATTGTGGAGCGTAGCGGATTGGCATGGGATGCCCCCAGTCCATTTGGCGGAGAAACGTTGGCCGCCGCCCTGATTGAACCTACGAAAATATATGTGAAATCCATCCTTGCCGCACTGCGCGTTGGCGAAGGTATCAAGGGGTTGGCGCATATCACCGGTGGCGGATTGACAGAAAATCTGCCGCGGGTTCTGCCGGACAATCTGTCTGCCTCGATTGATCTTTCAAATCTGTCGCCACCTCCGGTATTTGACTGGTTGAAAACTGAGGGTGGTGTTGAAGAACCCGAAATGCTGCGCACCTTCAATTGCGGCACAGGCATGGTTGTGATTGTTGCTGCGGATGCCGTTGAACCGGTCATGGATGCCTTAACCTCCACCGGCGAAACCGTTTCGCATCTTGGCGAATTGATTGAAGGCGACAGATCAGTGATTTTTGATGGCCGGGTGAACTGGGGCTGACATGAAAAAGCTCAAAGTGGCAGTAATGATCTCGGGGCGCGGTTCAAATATGGGCTCGTTGGCCCGCGCGGCGATGGATCCGGAATATCCTGTAGAAATTGTTCTGGTGCTGTCCAACAAGCCGCATGCTGAAGGGCTCGATCTTGCCCAGCAACACGGCCTGCCCATCCGGGTGGTAGATCAATCTGCCTTTGACAGCCGTGGCGAACATGAATTGGGGATCACGCAGGCGCTGCAGGAAGCAGGAGCAGAACTAATCTGCATGGCCGGCTATATGCGAATTTTGGAGGACGCCTTTGTCAACGAGTGGCGTGGACGATTGATCAATATTCATCCCAGCCTGCTACCTTCTTTTATTGGGCTGGAAACTCACGCCCGCGCCCTGGAACGCGGGGTGCGCATTCACGGTTGTTCGGTCCATTTCGTCACCAATGAACTGGATGCCGGGCCGATTGTCGCGCAGGCCGCAGTGGCGGTGGAACCGGGTGATGATAAGAACAGTCTCGCTGCCCGGGTCCTGGAAGCAGAGCACGAACTCTACCCGCAGGCGCTGAAACTGATTGCTGATGGGAAGATTCGCTGGACCGGTGACGATTCAGTCAGCGACAACAATGCAACCGCTGATGACGTTGCCATTTTTAGATAGTCCTACTTTAGATAGTCCTACTGACCTCAAGCGGCTTCAATTCGCACTTTGGTATCGTGGAAAGCTGCAGCACCATGGGGCGCTGACGACTCCGCACTTGTCAAAGTGTTGATGCCACGCCCGTCTTCATGGTCTGAATTGGCCCAAATTCCTTCAGCGATCAAAACGCCACGCTTCAACCCCTCAAAGATGTGTACGTGGAGGATCACGGCACCGCGCTGATTGACCAGGCGTACTTTCTGGCCATCTTGAAGTCCTTGCTGCTGAGCGTCTTCAGGATGTATGCGGACGCTGGGCCGTTTCTCCCGGGTTCGCGACTTATCAGATTCGTTGAAAGTCGAATTTAAAAATGACCGCGCCGGAGACGTTGCCAACCGGAACGGGTGCTCAGCATCAGTGCTTTCGATGACATTCCAATGATCCGGCAAAGTCGGGGCATCGTTCACCGGCCCTTGCAAACCCATCGTTTCTGGAGGGCGCCCCCAGGGGACATTGAACCAGTCTGCCTTGAGATGGAACTTTCCGTCCTGATGGGCAAACCCATTGAGGTAATGGCTCTCGTCAAAATCAGGTTGGCAATCAATCCATTTACTTTGCTGTATGTCTTCAAGCGTTCCGCGCCCGCTGCGCTGCAGCAAATCGTCGATCAGTTCAAGTTCCGTCATGCCAAAGCCCGGTTGATCGGCGGCGCCCAACCGTTTCGCCAATTCCTCGATGACAAAGTGATTGGTTCGGCAGGTCGCGGGACCTTCGATCAGTTTGGGCCCCAATATGATGTGCTGATGCCCGCCACCGCGATAAATGTCATCATGTTCAACAAACATCGTTGCGGGGATAACCAGATCTGCCATTTGAGCCGTGTCGGTCATGAATTGCTCGTGAACCGCAACAAACAAGTTGTCACGGGAAAATCCAGCTTTTACAAGCTCCTGCTCGGGAGCAACTGAAACCGGATTGGTGTTCTGAATCAACATGGCGGTTACGGGCGGACCACCATAAAGACTGTCTTGGTCGCCGGTCAGCACCCGACCGATTTTTGACTGATCCAGTGACCGGGTTGATGGATCAGAGAGCGCTGCGCCTTTAATCAATCCACCATCAAGGCCGAAGATATCGGCATTGCCGTGAAATGCACCACCACCCTCGTGTTGCCAGCAGCCCAACACGGTAGCGATGCAAGCAACTGCGTGCATGTTGGTTGCACCGTTGCGCGACCGGGTGAAACCATAGCCCAGACGGAAATAGGTTTGTTGAGTAGCTGCTATCAGCCTTGCAAATTCTTCGATTTCGGCGACAGACAACCCTGTTATTTCAGCTGCCCATTGTGGCGTGCGATGCTGCAGATGTGATTCAAGTTCTTCTGGCACATCGCTGTATTTTCTAAGAAATTCCCAGTCCGCCTTACCATCTCTAAACAGGCAATGCATCAGGGCACAAGCCAACGCTCCATCGGTTCCCGGCTTTAGACAAAGCCCAAGGTCCGCCTGTTTCATGGTGTCGTTTTGATAAACATCGATGACCACGATTTTGGCGCCGCGATTCTTACGCGCCTTGACCGCATGGGTCATCACGTTGACTTGTGTTGATACTGCGTTTGTGCCCCAAATCACTACGCAATCAGACAAAGCCATTTCGCGCGGATCGGGGCCCATCATCTTGCCGGTTGCCGCTGAAAAACCTGTCCATGCGTTTGTGACGCAGATCGTGTCATATTGTTGGGAATAGTTTTTGGCGTTCCGCAGGCGATGAATGGAATCGCGCTGGATCAGACCCATCGTGCCTGCATATTGGTAGGGCCAGACGGTTTCAGATCCGTATTTCTGCTCTGCCTGAGTGAACTTTTCCGCGATCAGATCGAGTGCATCTGTCCAGGAAATATCTTGCCAGTCACCGGTGCCGTTGCCTGCTCTGCGCAGTTTCGGGTGCAACAATCTGTCTGGATGGGCAATGCGCTCGTTGTAGCGCGCAACCTTCGCGCAGATTACACCATCAGTATAGCTATTGTCGGGCGCGCCACGTACTTTGCCGATAGTTGTGCCGTCGACAACCTCCACCGCCAGCGCACACGTCGACGGGCAGTCGTGAGGACAAGCCGAATTGAGTATTTCAACATTGAGTGGCTTGTTCATTGCAATTGCTCTATCTCACAGTCGTCAAGCTTGATAGCAAATGTACAAGCATCCAACAATTGCGAACTTCTCACCATGAATTACCGTCACGCATTCCACGCAGGCAATTTTGCCGACGTCTTTAAGCACATCGTGCTGACCAGAATCGTCGAATATCTTAAGCGCAAGGACAAGCCCTTTCGCGTATTTGACACCCATGCGGGCCTGGGACGGTATGACCTGACGAGTGAAGAAGCGCTAAAGACTGACGAATGGAAGCTGGGCGTCAAAAAGGTGTTGGACGCCACGCCGCCGCCTGCGATCGAGAAGTTGATCGCCCCCTGGAAGGATCTGGTGTTGGCCGTCGGAGAAAATGCCTATCCGGGTTCTCCGCGCATCGCTCATGGTCTGCTGCGCAAGAGCGACAGGCTGTCGCTATATGAGATGCACGAGGAAGACTGTTCCGTGTTGGCAAAGGAATTTGACGGGGATTATCAAACCCGCGTTAACAATTCTGATGGCTGGCTGGTCTCGGTATCTCCCATTCCACCGAAAGAAGGACGCGGACTAATATTGGTTGATCCACCGTTTGAAGACGGCAAGGACTTTGATCGCATGATTAAACTGCTGAACCAGTCCCACCAAAGATGGGCCGGTGGCGTCGTCGCCCTGTGGTATCCGGTTAAACGCCGAGACCATACAGACGAGTGGCTGGGCTCGTTGAGCGGTCTCAAATATCGCGACCTGCTAAATGTCGAACTCTACATTCGCGAACCACGCCCCTCCGGGATGCTCAATGGATGCGGCATGGTTATCCTGAATCCTCCTTATATTTTGCGCCAGGAGCTGGAAACCCTCCTGCCCTGGTTGTCGGAAACACTGAAGCAGGACAAAGGTTGGGGCTATCGCATTCAGGATTTATCAGCACGCTGATTTCTGCTGACGACCACATCGACCAGTTTGTATCGATGTCGCGATTGACCGCTGGCACAACCTGCCCCATTTTATCTGGAACAAGGGCGAAGGACGAATCATGATCAGAAAATTCCTATCCGGGCTTGCAGTTGCCGCAGTCGCGATGACGTCTATTCCTTCGGCTTCTGCCGGCCTGCTCGACCCATTATTGCAACGCACTTCCTTTCCCGAATGCCACGATCCCGGTGTGCTTGATACAATAATTGAACGCTTCAATTGGGCTGAAGAACGAACATGGTTGCGAGGCATCAATCTGGATTCCATAGAACGCACCCGCGAGCGACTGGTTCAAAGCACCAATGTAAGCCCGATACCGCGGCGCTACTGTCGCGGCCATGCCCGGCTGTCCAACGGCAAACACCCGACAATTTATTATCTGATCGAGGGTGGTCAGGGGCTGGCTGGAAACTCCTACAATGTTGAGTTCTGCATAAGCGCACTGGACGAATGGAAAGAATATGATGGCTCCTGTCGGGCCATTCGCTACTAACAGATAATCAGGTTGTGAATCCCATGAAATTATTGAGTTCGGGCGCTTCGCCCTACGTATCCAAGGTTGCAATTGCGGCGAAATTTGCTGGTATCGATGTGGAAACCGTCAACGTCGATTCAACCAATGGTGACCCGGTTCTGGACGCTGCAAATCCGCTCTCGAAAATCCCCTGCCTGGTTCTTGATGATGGCACCGGCGTTTATGACAGCCGCGCGATCACCCGGCATTTGGACCGCCTCAGCGGTGGCAAGCTCTATCCCGGCAATGACGACGAAGCTGCATTGCTGAAGGCAGAACGGTTCGAAGCGCTTTGCGACGGCATCAACGATTGTGCGGTTGGCTATATGTACGAAGCCCGTTTCCGCCCGGAGGAAAAGGTTCATCAACCATGGCGCGACCGCCTATGGGGTAAAGTTGAGCGCGGACTCGATGCGGCAATGGCCTCGCCACCGCCATCCGGCGCCGATGCCAATATTGGCTCAATCGCTCTGGCAGCGGCACTTGGCTATCTGGATTTGCGATTTTCTGGGAAATGGCAACCCGGCCGCGACGACCTTGTTGCCTGGCGCGACCAATTTGATGCAGCCCATCCCGAACTGGTGGGGTTGAAACCAAACGCCTGACGCCCCAAGTCAAGGTGGCTGAAATCGGGGCTTCGGCCCCCTTTTTTTGTCCTGATTTTAACTCCGTTGCCAACTGATGAGACATTATGCTGGTTTACCTGTTGTTCGCCCTGGGTCTTGTGTTGTTGCTCGTCGGCGGAGACTGGCTGGTCAAGGGAGCAGTCGGGGTAGCTGAAAAATTCGGCATTTCCCCGTTGATCATCGGATTGACAATTGTGGCGCTGGGAACTTCCGCGCCCGAACTTGTAATTTCACTGCAGGCCGCGCTGGCTGGTTCCGGAGAACTGGCAGTGGGCAATGTTGTCGGCTCAAATATTGCCAATGTTCTGCTGGTGCTCGGCATTCCAGCCATTATTGCAACAACCACCAGACAGAACGATGCAATCGGCACCACATTGTTCTTTTTGGTCGGCCTCACCGGCATTTTCATGTTGCAAATGTCCCAGAGCCCGATATCGCGAACCGACGGGTTTTTGCTGTTGGTATGTCTGACAGCGTTTTTGGTTCAACAATTCATCAATGCCCGCCGCAGCCGCAACGGCGGCAGCGGCAGCGGCAGCGGCGAAGTTAAAACTGAACCGCAAGACGATTATCACGACGAAATAGGGAATGTTCCCACATCAAACAAAATCATTGGTTTGCTGCTGATTGCCGGTTTGATTGCACTGCCAATCGGCGCCAGCATTACCGTGGATGCGGCCATCGAAATTGCCCGGCGCTGGACTGTCCCCGAAGAAGTAATCGGGCTTACAATCGTTGCAATCGGCACCTCCTTGCCCGAACTGGCAACGGGCATCATGGCAGCAAGGCACAATAATGGATCCGTGGCGCTGGGTAATGTTGTTGGTTCAAACCTGTTCAATATTGCAGCCATCATGGGCGCCACTGCGTTTATCGCCGGGGATGTTTCCGTTGGACAGCACATAATCAGTTTTGATATGTGGGTTATGCTGGCGGCAACCCTGTTCCTGATCGCCTTGCCGGTGTTCAAACTGAGTATCGGCCGCACCGGAGGCATATTGCTGACAGGCACCTATCTGGCTTATCTGGTAGCAACCGCAGTCATATAGGTCTCGCAATGTATAAAACAGCGTTAGTAACAGGCGGAGCGCAACGGATCGGCCGCTCAATTTGCCTTGGTCTGGCCGATGCGGGATATGCCGTTTCCGTGCATCACAATTCTTCCAATACGGCGGCCAATGATCTGGTGGCCCAAATAAACTCCAATGATGGTCACGCGGTGCCCGTGCAGGCTGATCTCAGCAACAGTCGAGAGGCCCGTGGATTGATCGACCGCACCGTCGCTGAACTGGGACCGGTCGGCCTGCTGGTCAATAATGCATCACTGTTTGAGGAAGACTCGCTTGATAAGTTGGATGATGAAGTCTGGGACAGGCATTTCGCTGTTCACGTAAAAGCGCCAGCAATTCTTGCTTCAGCGTTCTCGGAACAGGGCATCGACGATGGCCTGATTATTAATATGATCGATGAAAGGGTTTGGAAATTAACCCCCAATTTCACTTCCTACACGTTGTCAAAATCAGCCCTTTGGACAGCCACCCAAACCATGGCGCAGGCTTTGGCCCCCAATATTCGCGTCAATGCGATCGGACCGGGACCTACCTTGCCAAGCCATGTACAAACCCAGGACGCTTTTGAAGAACAGCTTCAGACCCTGTTGCTGAAGCGGGCGCCCGACCTTTCAGAGTTTATCGATACAATCCTCTATTTTGTTTCCGCCAAGTCTGTCACCGGACAAATGATTGCGCTTGATGGTGGCCAACATCTGGGTTGGAGAACTTCCGATCAGGCACCCGCTGATTGATGTGTTATGATTATCCATGACCGACTCACCTGATACCGAGGAAACTGCACCGGCGCGGGCCAAGCCACGCGATTCCGGCGATATCCTCTGGGAGGAAACTTCCGGCAGCGACGGCGGCCGTAGCGGCGAAGACGGTGGAACACAGATTGTAGGTGCAGCGCTGATTGCCGATCTGGTTACCCGATTGCCCAAAAAGCCTGGTGTCTATCGCATGATGAATGCCGCGGGTGATGTTTTGTATGTGGGCAAAGCGAAAAACCTGCGAAACCGCGTGCAAAACTATGCCCGTGGTGTTGGACATGGTGGCAACCGAACGGCTCGGATGATCGCAGAAACCACGCAGATGGAATTTGTCACCACCCATACCGAGACGGAAGCGCTTTTGCTGGAAGCGAATCTTATCAAGCGCTTACGACCGCGTTTTAACGTTTTGATTCGGGACGACAAAAGCTTCCCCTACATTTTGCTTTCAGGAGATCACGAGGCCCCCGGCCTGTTCAAGTTTCGCGGTGCGCGCTCGCGCAAGGGTAACTATTACGGACCCTTTGCCAATGCCGGATCGGTCAATGTGACTATCAATGCCCTGCAGCGGATATTCCTCATCCGCACCTGCACCGATTCATTCTATGCCAACCGCACTCGTCCCTGTCTGCTACACCAGATCAAGCGCTGCGCCGCTCCCTGTACCGGCGAAATATCGCCACAGGGCTATGCAGAACTGGTTCAGCAAACCAAGGATTTTCTGACTGGCAAGAGCCAGGAGATCAAGACACGCTTTTCAAAACGCATGCAGCAGGCATCTGACGAGCTGGACTTTGAAACAGCGGCCATCTATCGCGACCGACTGGCGGCGCTTTCTCATGTTCAAAGCCATCAGGGCATCAATCCGCAAACCGTCAAAGAGGCGGATATCTTCGCGGTACATGAAGAAGCCGGTCAGTTCTGCATCCAAGTTTTCTTTTTCCGCACCGGACAGAACTGGGGCAATCGGGCCTATTTTCCTCGCGCTGACAGGAGTTTTGATGAAGCCGAAGTGCTCAATGCCTTTGTCAGTCAGTTTTATGACGACAAACCTGTGCCCAAGCTCGTGCTGTTGTCACAGGACATTGCCGAAGCCGAATTGTTGTCACGCGCGCTCTCCGCAAAGGCTGGCAAGAAAGTGCAGGCCTATCGCCCGCAGCGTGGCGAAAAGCGTGACCTGGTCAAACAGGTTCATTTCAATGCCAAAGAAGCGCTTGCCCGCAAGCTGGCCGAAAGCGCGACGCAGACCAAATTGCTTAACGGCCTGCAGCAGGTTTTTGACCTGGAATTACCGCCCACGCGCATCGAGGTTTATGACAATTCCCACATAATGGGGACGAATGCAGTAGGAGCGATGATTGTTGCCGGACCCGAAGGGTTCGCCAAGAACCAATATCGCAAGTTCAATATCAAGAACGAGGATCTGGTGCCGGGCGACGACTACGGCATGATGAAAGAGGTATTCAGTCGCCGATTTTCACGACTGATCAAGGAACATGGCGAACGCGAAGACAATAGTGACGGAGAAAATGGAGCAGCAGCGGACGGTCTACCACCCTGGCCCGACCTGGTGTTGATTGACGGCGGTGCCGGGCAATTATCGGCGGTGAAGGAAGTGATGGAAGAACTGGGGCTGACCGGCAAGGTTAATCTTGTTGGTGTTGCCAAGGGGCCGGACCGCGATGCCGGTCGCGAGCGTTTTTTCCGACCAGGCAAGCAGCCGTTTTCTCTGCCTCTAAGAGACCCGACGCTTTATTTCATTCAGCGGTTGCGTGATGAAGCGCACCGCTTTGCCATCGGAACCCATCGGGCAAAGCGCAAGAAGGACGCGCTGAAGAATCCACTCGATGAAATATCCGGTATTGGGCCAGCACGTAAGCGGGCAATATTGCATCATTTTGGCAGTGCAAAAGCCGTTTCACGAGCCGCAGTTGAAGACTTGATGATTGTTGATGGCGTGTCAGAGGCCATGGCGAAGCGGATCCATGATCACTTCCAAAAAGGCTAGGGCCCGTGCTCTGTGACAATTAGCACTGCAAATTTGACGTGAAACTTTCACCATACTTGCACCGTATAGATAGAAACGTCATGGGCTTCTGGAGACTTTGTGAAATGAACACCGTCAAAATTACAACCATCGCTATTGCTGCCAGCACTCTTGCAGCTCTGAACTTTGCGCTTCCGGTTTCAACTGCGGATGCACGACCCAGCACCAGGTCCTATTCATGTGAAGCGCTGAAAGACCTGATTTATGACCGCGGCGCCATCGTCATGAATCACAAAAACAGCAGCCTGTATCGGCGATTTGTCCACTCCCGCCAATATTGTCGTCGGCCCGACAATTCGACAAAACGCTTTAGAGTGCCCAGCAAAACAGGGACCTGCTATCTTCGAGTATGCTACGAACAGCGGAACTTGTTTAACGACTAGAGTGGCGGGAATCTTGTTGAATTTCACATATTTGATGTTCATCAGAGACGCTGTCATTCCAACTCGTCTACTGACCCCGGTCAAGAATTGTGCAGGAAACCGATTTTTGATACCCTGCCAGGAGGACTGGCGTTGAAAGAAGTGACTATTTGTCGGGCCGCAAGCAGAGCGTCACGACAACAGGCAGGAAAATCCAGCCCAGTCTGAATGTCTGCCGTGGGGCGAACATATCGGGTTGGGGAGATACTGGTGCAACGAAGGCTTACGAGCATATTGGCCGCTGACGTTGCGGGGTTTTCCCGGCTTATTGGCGTTGATGAGGAAGGCACTCTCGCGCTCCAACGCTCATATCGGGCAGAAATTATCGATCCGGCCATAGAGCAGCACAATGGTCGCATTGCAAATACGGCTGGCGACAGCCTTTTGATCGAATTCGAAAGTGCGGTCGAAGCTGTGCGATGTGCGCAGGTGATCCAGGCAGGTGTGGAGGATCGTAACACAGACATCTCCGAAGACTTGCAGATCTTATATCGCATCGGCATCAATGTCGGCGACGTCGTTGCCGAGGGCGACGACCTGCTTGGTGACGGTGTCAATGTAGCAGCTCGGATTGAAGCACTTGCCCCGCCTGGAGGCATCCTCCTGAGCCGAAGCGCCCGGGATCAGGTCCGCGACAGGTTGAACCTCAACCTGATTGATCTGGGAGAAGTGCAGGTCAAGAATATTACCCGACCCCTGCGAATTTTTCAGATATTGGAAGCTGACGCAGAGCCGGTGACCTTGGCACAGCCTAGGTCCTTGCGACGCAACATCCTCGTGGCAGCAGTGTTGCTGGTGTCCCTAACATTTGCCGGCGGATATTATTGGTTTGACCAGCAAAATACAGCAACTGAAGAGGAATCAACGACCGCTTTATCCCTGCCTGACAAACCTTCCATAGTTGTGCTGCCCTTCACCAATGTATCGAAAGATCAGGAACAGGATTATCTCATTGACGGCTTTACAAAGGCGGTCAATACGAGCCTGTCAAAATTTCCGCAACTGTTCGTCATAGCCGACACGACTGCTGCTACCTACAGGGGCAAAACCGTTCGTGCGCGTGACATTGGGCGGGATCTTGGTGTCCGCTACCTGTTGGAAGGAAGCGCGCAACATAGTGCCAATGGAATCACCATTAATGCCCATTTAATTGATACCGGCGATGAACGCACCATCTGGGCCGAGCAATATGATTTATCTGCGGATGATCCATTTACCGCCCAAAATAAATTGATTGAACAAATCGCGGGCACCCTTCGATTTGCGCTTGAGGAACAGGCAATTGCAAAAGTTCAGCGCCGTTCTGCTGAAAACCCAAAAGCATATGATCTCTATCTGCGTGCACTTGCTGCAAGCAGATCGCTCAACACCAATGGGCGAGTTGAGTCGATCAGGTTACTCAAGATGGCTGAGGAACTGGAGCCAGATTTCCTCGACGCCCAATTTGAGTTAAGCGGTCGCTATCTGGCGCTTTGGAGGTTTGGTGGTGCCGACGATGCAGAAGAAGCCCTGCGACTGGCACGACATCATGCTGCACTGGCCCTGCAAATAGATCGAAGTGATTATCGTGGCCATTTTCAGTCGGGAATGTTGTCTCTGTTTGCAGATCACCATCATGAACTCGCTTACGAGTCATTCAAAAGGGCGCTGGAGGACAATGCAAATGATGTTAACCTGTTATACAATATGGGATTTCTTCGCTCGTTGATGGGCGAAGGGGCCGACGCCATTGCCTGGAATAACAAGGCGAAACGGATAAACCCAAGATATCCGGGCTGGTACAATTTCAACGCTGCCCTCTCGCATTTTTGGATAAAGGACTATGAGCAAGCGATTCTGCTGGCGAGAACCGGAATGGCGGCCTATCCGAAATCACTCGCTCCGCGCAGAATATTGATCGCAACTTTGGTTGAAATGGGCCGCATGAGCGAAGCTCGTGAAGAAGCCACGGCGTTTCTCAAAATCAATCCGAAATTTCGTTTATCGACCTTTCGCAACACTCCATTTCAGAAGTCGGCGGATCAGGAGCGGTATTTTGGCGCGATGCGAAAGGGTGGCATTCCGGACTAGAAAAACGGACTCCCACAATATGATAGTCGAATGGGGCAGACTATCCGTGATACGCAGCAACAGTCTTGAGTGTTGAAAAGCCGTACAAGGCTTCAAACCCTTTTTCACGACCATGGCCTGACAAGCCGGTGCCACCAAACGGCAATTCAACACCGCCGCCTGCCCCGTAATTATTCAAAAACACCTGCCCAGAACGCAGTTTGCGCGCCAAACGCATTTGACGGGCGCCATCGCGGCTCCAGACCGACGCAACAAGTCCATATTGTGTGCCATTGGCAATCTGAAGCGCCTGTTCCTCATCATCAAACGGGACGATTACCTGAACTGGTCCAAATATTTCATCCTGTGCCAGCACATGGTCGGCGGCAACATCGGCAAACAGGGTCGGCGCTACGTAAAAACCGCCGGCAGGAAGATCCGATGGTAATTGCGCTCGTCCTGCCACTTCAAGATTAGAAGCCTGAGCCAAGAATCCCTCAACGATCTCCTTTTGTCGAGCCGATATCAACGGACCGACATCGCGGTCATGCATGGCGGGAGCGACTTGGAGGGCAGAATATTTGTCTGCCATGCGCGCAACAACTTCATCAAGGACGCGCCGTTGCACCAGTATGCGAGACGACGCCGAACACGTCTGCCCCGCATTTTGTATTCCGGCGTTGACCAGAAACGGCAGCGCGGCGTCAATATCGGCATCTTCAAACACCAATTGCGGTGACTTGCCACCGAGTTCCAGGGTGACGGGAACAACATTGCTGGCAGCCGCAGCCTGAATGATCCGGCCAGTACCAGCCGACCCGGTAAACGATATGTGGTGAACATCCGGGTGCCCCGAAAGCGCTGCCCCCGCTTCGGCTCCCAAGCCTGGAACCACGCCCAATGCGCCATCAGGAAGACCCGCTTGTCGCGCCAGATCGGCAAAGGCCAGCGCCGTTAAACATGCTTCTTCAGCAGGTTTCAAAACAGCTGCATTACCCATCGCAAGAGCAGCACCAACCGAGCGTCCAATAATCTGCATTGGATAGTTCCACGGCACTATGTGACCGGTCACGCCATGCGGTTCGCGCAGCGTGTATACGGTGTACCCGTCAAGATAAGGGATCGTGCTGCCGTGGATTTTGTCCACCGCTCCGCTGTAGAATTCCATATAGCGCGCCAGGGCGATAGCGTCAGCCTTGGCTTGCTTTAACGGCTTGCCCACATCCAGCGATTCCAAAGTTGCGAGCACATCGGCATTTTCCAGAACAAGTTCCCCCAGGCGCTGCAGAATGCGCCCTCGCTCCACAGCCGTCATGCGACCCCACTCGCCAGCCCTAGCTGCCTTCGCGTGATGCACGGCAATGTCTATGTCGGATTGATCACCTCGGGCGATATCGCACAAGATTTCTCCGGTCGAGGGATTTGTCAGCTGGAGAAAATTTCCCGCCTGCGGATCCACCCATTTGTTGGCAAGGAAGCATTTATTGGAATCAAACCACAGATCGTTCGGTTGCATGAGTATCTTCCCCGTCAAAGTAACTTTTTCGATCGACAGCGACGTTGAACACGGCTTCCACGTCTTACGCAAGACACGGTGCCACATTTCAAAGATGAACGCCCCTGCCCCACTCGTTGCGATACGCCTGTGTAAGCCTGGAACAGATAACATTGATCAATTGAGGCCCGACACTTGGGTTTTTGTGGTGGACAATTGGCTGCTCACACCATAGGCCAAGGTAATGAGTGAGCTCCCCGCACCGCGTTACTTTGATCGCCGATCTGCCCCCCATGTCACCACACTGGTCCTGATTGCAGGTATTGGTGCTGTTTCGATCAACATATTCCTGGCTTCGCTGCCTGAAATGGCTCGTTTCTACGATCAACCCTATGCGATTATGCAATTCACGCTGACCGGCTATCTGGCTCTGACCAGCCTTGTCCAGTTGATGTTGGGACCGATATCAGATCGCATTGGTCGTCGTCCGGTGATGTTGTGGGCGCTTGTATTGTTTATTCTGGCGTCACTGGGCGCCGCCCTGTCAACTTCATTCGAACTGTTTATGACGTTTCGATGCCTGCAGTCGGTAGTTGTAGCAGGATTTGTCATTTCACGTGCCTCGGTGCGGGATATGGTGGCGCGTGAAAAAGCCGCCAGCCTGCTTGGATATATTGCCATGGGCATGGCGCTTGCACCGATGTTGGCTCCACCTCTGGGCGGCGTGTTAGCCGACCAGTTTGGCTGGCAGAGCAATTTCTACGCTATGTCGGTGATCGGCTGTTTAATTCTGATTGTGGTCTATTTTGACCAGGGGGAAACCAATCAGCACATGTCCGCCAGCTTTACCGAACAGTTCAAGGCTTATCCCGAGCTTTTCGTCTCCCGGCGATTTTGGGGATATACGCTGACACTGGTATTCGCGGTCGGCACTTTCTTTGCCTTTTTGGGCGGCGCCCCGTTTGTCGGCGAAAAGTTCTATGGACTGACTGCCTCGCAGGTCGGGCTATGTCTTTCAATTACGCCACTTGGGTACATGATCGGAAGCGGCATATCCGGTCGGTTCGCTAACCGCTTTGGTATCTACAAGATGATCTTGACCGGCTGTTTTATCAGCTTGTTTGGCATGGCTCCGACCTTGCTGACTGCCTGGCTGGAAATTCAACATGCCCTGGGGTTCTTCGCATTCACATTCGCCATCGGCTTTGGCAATGGTCTGACCGTACCGTCGGCAAGTGCCGGCATGTTGGACGTGCGACCTCAACTTGCCGGGTCGGCCGCCGGACTGGGCGGCGCACTTACAACACTCGGCGGGGCCGCCTTGTCTGCGTTGGCTGCCTCCCTGCTGACCGAGGAAACCGGCATCTACCCCCTGATTTTCTGCATCCTTGCAGCTAGCGCCGCGAGCCTGATCATGGCGATATATACCATTGCCATCGAACGGCAGGTAAGAGGGGCTGATGCTGGTGAGTTGACGGCTGCCGACAATTTGTCAGACTAATTGATATTGATTGAACGCTGGCCGCTTGAAATTAACCGCACAATCGGCTTTGTAGCTAACATGGAACAAACGCCCAAAACACCACGTCAGGCAGGCCCCTGGAGCATTCCAAATCTGCTGACCTATGCCCGCATTCTGGTGGTGCCGCTGGTGGTGCTGTGCTTTGATCTGGAAGAGCGCGGCAAATCAACCGACGCGGCTCGCTGGTGGGCATTGGGACTGTTTGCCTTTGCCAGCATTACCGATTTCTTTGACGGTTATCTCGCGCGTGTTTGGGAGCAATCATCTTCGCTCGGCAAAATGCTCGACCCAATTGCCGACAAGTTGCTTGTCGCGGCGTGTCTGTTGTTGCTGGCGGCCGATGGAGCCATTGCCGGTTGGTCAATCTGGGCAGCTGTGGTTATCTTAAGCCGCGAAATCCTGGTTTCCGGATTGCGGGAATACCTGGCGGACCTGAAAGTCTCCGTGCCGGTCACTCAACTGGCTAAGTGGAAAACCGGATTGCAGATGGTCGCGCTGGGTTTCCTGCTGGCTGGACCTGCGGGCGACAAAGTCTTTCCATTGTGCACCCAAGTCGGATTGGTGCTGTTGTGGATTTCTGCTGTGGTAACGTTGATTACCGGCTGGGACTATTTCCGGGCCGGTTTGAAACACGTGATCGAGGAATAGACGATGACCAAAAATGGCGCCAAGGTTCACTATTTTTCATGGATCCGCGAGCGGGTTGGCATGGGCGAGGAAACCGTAAACCTTCCAGATTCGGTTGAAACGGTGTCCCAGATGCTGCAGTGGATGCAAGGACGAAACGACCAATTTGCAGCTGCTCTGGAGTTTCCCGACATTATCCGCGTGGCGCTCGACCAACAACATGTAGAGCACGACCAACGTCTCGATTCTCCCCGCGAAATCGCCTTGTTCCCACCAATGACTGGTGGCTGATCGACATGATCGCTCCAAAAGTCATTGTCCAATCTGATGACTTCGACCAGAGTGCCGAAACTCGCAAATTGACCAGGGGCAGAACCGATATTGGAGCTGTCGCCACCTTTACCGGGCTTTGCCGCAGCGAAGATCACAGTCTGACCGCGCTTGAATTGGAACACTATCCCGGCATGGCCGAAGCTGAAATCGAGCGTTCCGCTTCAGAAGCCTGCCAACGCTGGCCGATAGATGGAATGACCGTCATCCATCGCTACGGGGTGATCAGACCTGGAGAGCAGATTGTACTGGTGATTGCCACAAGCCGTCACCGGGACGCAGCCTTTGATGGGGCTCGCTACGTTATGGATTTTCTCAAGACCAACGCACCATTTTGGAAAAAAGAGCACCGGGCTGATGGGACGCCGGGCGACTGGGTGGATGCCAAGGAAAGCGATGAAGCGGCCAAAAAGCGCTGGGACTAATTTCATCACATGGTCGTGCAGCGCAGGCTATTTTTTCTTACCCTTTGCGGGTGATTTTTTGACTGGCGCCTCCACGGAGGCCTCCACCGACTGCGGTTCCACCGACGCCATTAAGGCCTCAATATCATCGGCTTTCTCAGCCGATGGTGGGTGATCCTTGCCAAAATACAAAGTTTGAGAAGGAAATGCGAAATCCGTGCCGCTCTGCGCCACGATGTCCATGATCGACAGCAGAATTTCTTCCTGCACTTCCAGAAATTGATTGTAGTTATCGGCGACAACATAGGCAAAGATTTCGATGTCTATGGAGTGGCTGCCCAGTCCGACGAAACGCACCCGCGCCGGGTCCTCCGTAACGGCATCTGTCTGAGCCAGCAGCTTGCGCAGTTCCTCCAGCAAGTATCGCACCTGTGCTGGAGTTGTTTCATAGCGCATTGTCAAAACGGTATAGAGCCGAAACTGATCGCGCCGGGCATAATTCTCGATCTCAAGCGAGGCGAATGCCCCGTTGGGGACAGTCACGATTGTGCGATCGAGCGTGCGGACCTGGGTCGAGCGAATGCCAATATCCTCCACCGTTCCCATAACATCGCCAAATTTGCAGAAATCGCCCACGGCAACCGGCCTGTCGGCGACCACCGTAATCGACCCAACCAGGTTCTCAATTGTGCGCTGGGCACCCAGCGCTAATGCGATACCACCAATACCAAGTGCGGCTAGTCCGGTGGAGACATCAAATCCAACAATGTCGAGTATGGTTATGCCAGCGATACCGATGATCACTGCCTTGGCCATGCGTTTTGCCAGCATCACAACAGCAACAGAGCTGAGACGCTTGGTGCGCGACATGCCATAACGGACAAATTCAGCGATACCTTCGACGATCCGCATGCCAAGCCAGGCCAGCGCCATAAGGCTGGCGATGGTGACCATCCAGCTGATATAATCGCGCGCAACGAGTTGGACCCCAATGCTGATAACAATCAGGCGATACAGCGACACGCCAATGACCACGCCCAGCGGAATAACAATTGTCGATAAGACACCGCGCCCGGGAAGATGCGACCGACGCTCAAGCAGCATTCGCAACACCCAGATAATCACCCAACTGATTGTCAGCCCGATCAGCAATGCCGCGATAGCCGCCACGCCAATCGCCAGCCAGTGACCGGTAGATACGGCGCCAATTTTCTCGGATTTCAGGGATTCCGGCAAAACTCTGTCGAGCAGGCTTTCATTGGAAGTTTTAAGCAAAAACGGCACCCGGTTAAGGGTCGTGGATTCAAACAACCAAATCTGCAGCCCGTTTTGCGAGGTGATCCTTTCAACCAGCAGAGGCACTTGGCGGCTGGACCGGTCCAGCACCCCGACCTGATCGATATTTACTTCAAGTTCGTCACCAATTGTTCCTTCCGGCAATGCCGATAGTTGATTGATGTCGTAGATATAACCATTGCGATCCAATAGCTGGATTAACTCTCTGGCACGCTCCTTGCCGCGAAAGATTTGCTCTTCTTCGGGATGATTGGACATATCCAGATAGCGAACAGCTTTGTCGATGTCTCCGGACCGAATTGCTTCCAGATAGCCCTCCACCGTGCCGCGTGGTGTCGTGCGCGCCAACGGGTCGACCGCAACCGGCGTCTCAGCCTTCTTGGCGGTTGGAAGGAATTGCGCATTTGCATGGGGTGCCAAACCGGCCTGGCTCAGCATAAGCGCTGCAGCCAGGGTCAAAAGAAGCTTTGTTATCTGATTAAACATATTCGGTCAGACCCATCTTATGAATCACTTGTCCAATGGCTACAGTTCTTAGCGATTGTTGACTTAAAATTCCACGTGCCGGCTACAATCACTGGTCCAACGGCATTCCACCCAGACATAAAAAACCCGGGTCGCTCTGGCAAAACCCGGGTTTCCAGTCAAACTATGTCTGAGTGCTTAGCCAACAATTTCGCAGCCGGCAAACCAGAATGCGATTTCTTCAGCAGCAGTTTCAGGCGCGTCGGAACCGTGAACGGAGTTTTCACCCAGTGACAGGGCATGTTCCTTGCGGATTGTGCCGGCGTCAGCATCGGCTGGGTTGGTCGCGCCCATGACTTCGCGGTTTTTCAAAATTGCGTTTTCACCTTCAAGAACCTGAACAACGGTTGGGCCTGAAGACATGAATTCAGTAAGCTCGCCAAAAAACGGACGCTCACTGTGAACAGCGTAAAACTGCTGGGCTTCACGCAGGCTCATGTGGACGCGGCGGGATGCTACAACGCGCAGTCCTGCTTCTTCCAGCTGTGCAGTGATAACGCCGGTCAGATTGCGTTTGGTGGCGTCTGGTTTGATCATTGAAAATGTACGTTCGATAGCCATCGATTGGGATCCTGTAACAGAAAGGGGAATTGGTTGCTGCGGGCTATAGCCGCAACACCCCGTCTCGGCAAGCCATTTCAACCTGAAGGGCGTTAGCCCATGGTCTTGGCATTTCTTGCCATGCCGCCATAAAGATCAAGCAGGCGATTGAACCAATCTGCCACCGGCCCCTCCTGGGGCAGATGATCCTTGGTGCAGGTTGTGCGCATCCATTGGAGCGGACCAAAAACAACATAATCGGCAAATACCGGTGCTTCGCCACCGAGATATGCCTGACGCGAGAGCAGGTTTTTCAACGGAAACAACGCGGCTTCAAGCGCTTCGCCATTTTTTGGAAATTTGGCGTCAAATTCTTCCAGTGTGCAGCCAAACAGTTTTTCGCGGGATGCCCGGAAAAATTCCTGATCTGCCGGGGCAAGGGACTGGTGGATGTCATAGACACATAGCTTGCCGACTGCGGGGTGGATTTGCGTGGTTGCCCAGCTGATGACGAATGCGGTTAGCGCTTCTCCACCTTCGCCAACAAACAGGCTGGGCTTGTCCGGATAGGTGCGATCAAGGTATTTGGCGATTTCGTAGCTCTCCTCGATCACCGTATCACCGTCCCGCAGCACCGGCACTTTGCGATATTCTCCGTTTTCCACGGATGCGACTTTGGTAAACGGCACCGGGGCGGATGTGAAATCCATTCCCTTATGTGCAAGCGACATCCGTGCTTTCCAACAATGAGGACTGAATAGGTGATCTTCAGTTGCACCGCAAAGTTCATAGAGTTGGATGGTCATTTGGGATTTCCGCTTGTAAGAGTTTTGTAGGTTGGGCTTTGGCTAACACGCCTTCAAAAAGGACAAAAGACAATGATCGATCACTTCATTATGTTCGCCACCTATAATCGTTGGGCAAACCAGCGGTTGTATGACGCAGCGCAGAAATTGACCAACGAACAATATCTTGCTGACTGTGAGGTGGCATTTAGTTCGATGCAGGGAACGCTCAACCACATATTGGTTGGCGATACCGCCTGGATGAGCCGTTTCCAGCAGGTTCCAAATCCAATCAAATCTCTGGAGGCGGTGCTTTATGCCGATTTCGATGACCTTTGGACCGCCAGACAGCAGATGGATGCGCGTATTATCGACTATGTTGATGGCCTGGACGAGACCATTTTGAGCTCAGATTTTTCCTACACGCCGGTGCTGAATCCCGAAAAAATCACTCAGAAATTGGCGCCAACTCTTGCCCATTTATTCAACCACCAGACCCATCATCGCGGACAAGCCCATGCCATATTGACCCGATTGACGGGTGAAGCACCGCCACTGGACCTGATTTACTACATGCTCGAAACACAGACCCAGAAGGTGTCCTGACCGTTGGAACGTAAAAGCCGCATCGACGCATTTGGTGCGACCAGCCTCATTTTGTTCGCTGCGTTGCTGGGCCTTAATCAGGTTCTGGTGAAAGTCGTCAATGGCGGGTTGCAGCCGGTTTTTCAGGCCGGTTTGCGCTCGCTTTGTGTGTTACCGATTTTGCTGATATTTGCTCTGATTGCCAAACGACGCCTGTCGATATCCGACGGTAGCCTGATACCAGGGGTGATTGCCGGAGGCTGTTTTGCAGCTGAATTCATCCTGTTGTTTCTCGCGCTGGACTACACCACCGTCTCCCGCGCCTCAGTCTTCTTCTACACAATGCCGTTTTGGGTCGCCCTTGGTGCTCACGTCATTATTCCCGGCGAACGACTGACGGGTCTGCGCCTGACCGGGCTTGCCATGGCGATTGCCGGCGTGGTCATAGCCCTTTCCCATAACAATGAACCGGCAACCGAATACGCCCTGATTGGTGATTTGGTCTGTCTGGTTGGGGCAATATTATGGGCGGCAATTGCCTTGATCGCCCGAACCACGAATCTGAACAAGTCTTCCCCTGAAATGCAGTTGATCTATCAGGTGGCGGTATCGGCGCCACTAATCTTGATTGTTGCCCCATTGTTTGGACCACTGATCAGAGATCTGCAGGCCTATCATCTAGCGATCTTCTCATTTCAGGTGGTCGTGGTGGTCTGTTTCGGATTTTCCGCCTGGTTCTGGTTGTTGTCAAAATACCCCGCTTCCGACATGGCCAGTTTCACCTTTTTTGCCCCGGTATTTGGTGTCGCATTCGGCTGGCTGCTGCTTGACGAGCCAGTTGGTTTGCGGCTCCTGGCGGCTCTTGCCCTGGTGGGCGCAGGTATCGTGCTGGTCAACCGAAAACCAAAGTCTGCCACCTGACTTACCGGTGTAATATGCAGTGGTGGAGCAGGCAGTACAGTAAAATTGCATTTGCGCTCTTGCACTTGTCATTGGTTTCGCTCAAAAGCCGCCCATGCTGACGATATCTGACCTCACATTTCGCATGCAGGGCCGCCTGCTGTTGGACAATACTTCACTGGCCGTACCAATGGGCGCGCGGGTGGGTTTTGTTGGCCGCAACGGGACCGGGAAAACCACACTTTTCAAATTGATCACCGGCGAATATGGCGCTGAAAGCGGATCTTTGAAATTGCGCCGTAACATGCGCATTGGTCAGGTGGCACAGGAAGCCCCCGGAACCGAAAAATCGCTGTTGGACACTGTGCTGGAAGCGGATGTGGAACGCACCAGACTGTTGGCGGAGGCAGAAAGTGCCACGGATCCCACACGCATAGCCGATATTCATACACGGCTGACAGATATAGACGCCCATTCTGCTGATGCCCGCGCCGGGGCCATTCTGCACGGTCTTGGATTTGATTCTAACGCTCAGGCCCGCCCTTGTTCTGACTTCTCAGGAGGTTGGCGGATGCGTGTTGCGCTGGCAGCCGTTCTGTTTTCTGAGCCCGATTTGCTGTTGCTCGACGAACCGACCAACTATCTCGATCTGGAAGGCACGTTGTGGCTGGAAAATTATGTGGCCCGCTATCGCCATACGGTGATCATCATCAGTCACGACCGTGATTTGCTGAACAAGTGCTGCAACACGATTGTGCATCTTGAGCACCTGAAGCTGACTTCCTACAAGGGTGATTACGACTTTTTTGAAAAGACCCGCGCCGAGCGCATGGCACTGCAGACCAAAATGAAGGCCAAGCAGGACGCCAAGCGCGCCCATATGGAATCTTTCATCAACCGTTTTAAAGCCAAAGCCTCCAAGGCCACTCAGGCTCAATCTCGCGTTAAAGCATTGGAAAAAATGGCCAAAATATCGGCCGTCCAGGACAGCGAAGTTGCCCCCCTGCACTTTCCCAGCCCGGAAAAACCCATCGCATCGCCGATCATCAACCTGCAAAACGCGGTTGCCGGCTATCAGCCGGGCCAACCGGTCATCAGCCATATGGATCTGCGCATTGATGCCGATGACCGCATCGCGCTGCTGGGTGCCAATGGCAATGGCAAATCGACATTCGCCAAGCTGATTGCCGGCCGTTTGCAGGTGATGGACGGCAAAGTGGTGCGCTCAGAAAAACTGCGGGTCGCGATGTTCGCCCAGCACAATATGGACGATCTCTATCCAGAACAAACGCCTGTTGAGCATGTGCGCAAATTGATGCCCAACCATCCCGATGCCAAGGTCCGTGGACGAGTAGCTCGGATGGGTCTTGGTGCGGAAAAAATGGAAACCCGGGCGAAAAACCTCTCAGGCGGTGAAAAGGCCCGCCTGTTGTTGGGTTTGACCACTTTCAATCAGCCGCACCTGTTGATCCTTGACGAGCCGACCAACCATCTCGACATCGATACCCGCGAAAGCCTCGTCATGGCACTGAACGCCTATTCCGGGGCTGTAATCCTGATTTCCCATGACCGCCATTTGGTCGAAGCCAGCGCTGAACGTCTGTGGCTGGTTCATGATGGTCGGGTCGGGTCATATAATGGCGATCTGGAAGACTATCGCCGTCTGGTCCTGAAGGGTCCGGGATCGCCCGGATCGAAAAAACAGGAAAAGAAAAGCAAGTCAAAGCCTGTCATCGAGAAATCGGCGGGAGAAAAACGACGCGAGGACGCCATTCGCCGTGAAAGTCAGGCAGACCGACGCAAACGCCTACAAAATCTTGAAGCGATCATGAAAAAGGCCGCAGAAGCGATCAAAAAACTCGACAAACTATTGGCGACCGCAAGCACTGAGCGCGACGCCAAGCGCATTCGCGAACTTGCGACAAAAAAAGCCGAGTTCGAGCGCCGCCTGAACGATGTTGAGGAGGAATGGCTGGAAATCAGCGAAGCGCTGGCAGAAGCTTAGAGCCGCTGTCCTAACCAGCTTCTATTGCGTCCAGCGCAGCTTCTATTTTGGCCACGGCGCCATCGATTCCGTGCAGTTTTTCCAACCCGAACAATCCGATACGAAATGTCGAGAAATCCTCCGGTTCATCACACATCAATGGCACACCA
This sequence comes from Hyphomicrobiales bacterium, assembly GCA_011087605.1. Taxonomy (GTDB): domain Bacteria; phylum Pseudomonadota; class Alphaproteobacteria; order Rhizobiales; family Rhizobiaceae; genus Pseudahrensia. Next base: position 23,783 of record JAALLE010000009.1, on the reverse strand, counting down.
GCGGCAATCTGCATGCCCTGGGCAGCAAATTTCTTGCCATTTTGTATCTCGGGATCATCGGTATAGCTGACCACCACTCCGGGCGCCTCAAAACCGGCCGCAGCAACGCTTTTAAAACCGCGTTCGGCGAGTATGGCACGGACCCGCTGACCAAGCTCGAGTTGCTCCTGACAGACTTTATCAAATCCGTAGTTCTGGGTTTCCAGCATGGTGTCACGAAAACCGGTCAGTGCGTCAGTGGGCATGGTTGAATGATAGGCATGGCCGCCATTTTCATAGGCCTGCATGATCTGGTGCCATTTTGCCAGATCAATCGCAAAGGAACTGCTTTTTGTGTCTTCCATGGCATCAAGCGCCCGCTGACTCATCATCACCAGCCCTGCAGAAGGCGATGCACTCCAACCCTTTTGTGGCGCCGAAATCAGCACATCTACACCACAGGCCTTCATATCAACCCACACTGTGCCGGAGGCAATGCAATCCAGTACAAACAACGCTCCGACATCATGGGCCGCCTGGGCAGCGGCCTTGATATAGTCGGTTGGCAATACGATTCCGGCAGAAGTTTCTACATGAGGGGCAAAGACCACATCAGGCTTGTGATCATGAATTTCGCGAACAACATCGTCGATTGGGTGAGGAGCGAAGGGAGCCGGGCTTTCATTGCCCGTCTGACGTGCTTTTAAGGCAACGTGCTCACTGACAATGTCTCCAGCTTCAAATATTTGGGTCCAGCGGTATGAAAACCAGCCGTTTCGGACCACCAGCGCTTTCTTGCCGGTCGCAAACTGACGCGCCACAGCTTCCATTCCATAGGTTCCACCACCCGGTACGACAATTGTTGCATCGGCATTATATACGTCCTTCAAAGTTGCCGAAATATCACGCATAACCTGTTGGAATTGCTGCGACATATGATTGAGGGAGCGATCCGTGAAAACCACCGAAAACTCCATCAGGCCATCGGGATCAACTGGTGGTGATTGATTGCTCATCTGCATATACCTTTTGAACAGCAAACGTCGTTGGCTCAACAAAACTGGCAATTCTATGCCGCTTTGCGCCAACGTCCTTCTTCATCTTGTTGCCAATATGTCAGCTCATGGCCAGCTTTTTTTTCAATTTTCCAACGCTCCCGCGCCGAAGATACTGCCTCCTCATCATGTCCGTCGAACAGATATATTAGTCGGTCATAATTTTCCGTACTTCCAGGTACGGCCCCACCGATCAAAAAGCGAACGCTGGAATCATTGGGATTTTCGGTTGTCGTGGTCAACCAGATAGGATGACTTTCCGGACTGTCCGTCGCCTTGCTTTGGGCAGCACTTTCAGCTCCATGAGGCAAAAAGCTGTCATCACGGTATGTCCATAAATGATCGTTGAGTTGGTCACGCGCAGACGCATCCTCCAACTGAATCGTTACCTTCCATTCACGCTCCAAACATCGTTCCAGCAATCCGGGCAACGCCTGCTGAAAAGTGTTTTGGGTCAGATGGTAAAACAATATTTCTGTCACACGTACCTCACAGGCCTATCGTCCAACGCCGCTCTCCGCGCACCGATCCTGGCAACCACGCAATCAGCTTTCGTAATTGTCCGCCACCAGCCGATCCAGAAGCCGCACGCCAAACCCACTGGCCCACGATTTGTTGATCTCGGTTTGGGGAGAGGCCATTGCAGTACCAGCTACGTCCAGGTGAGCCCATGGCGTTTTACCAACGAATCGCTGAAGAAATTGCCCTGCCGTGATCGAACCAGCATAGCGGCCACCTATATTTTTCATATCGGCATTCTTGGAATCAATCAGTTTGTCATATTCAGGAGTTAGCGGCATGCGCCAGACCTTTTCATTGGTATCCAGACCTGCTGCTGAAAGCTGTTCACTAAGTTCATCATTATTGGAAAACAGGCCCGCGTGCTGATTTCCCAATGCAACCAATATCGCACCAGTCAGTGTCGCCAGATTTATCATGAATTTTGGTTTGAATTTCTTATTGCAATGCCAAAGCGCGTCCGCCAGCACGAGGCGGCCTTCTGCATCCGTGTTGAGCACTTCAATTGTCTGACCTGACATGGATTTGACAATATCGCCCGGGCGCTGTGCATCTCCGTCGGGCATATTTTCAACCATCGCGATAATGCCAACGGCGTTGACTTTTGCTTTTCGCGCCGCCAGCGCGTGCATCAACCCAGCAACGGCAGCGGCCCCGCCCATATCGCCTTTCATGTCTTCCATGCCACCCGCCGGCTTCAGCGAAATGCCACCGGTATCGAATGTTACGCCCTTTCCAACGAAAGCGACTGGTCGCTCTTTTGATGCGCCGCCCTTCCACTGAATGATTGCCATGCGCGGCGGGTTCCGAGAGCCACGCGCAACCCCCAGCAAGGCTTCCATCTTGAGCGCTTTCATCGCCTTTTCGTCAAGCACCTCCACAGCACAGCCCAATTTCTTCAATTGCATCGCCCGCTTAGCAAAATCCTTTGGAGTCAGAATATTAGCAGGCTCATTTACCAGATCGCGGGCCAGCATTACACCATCGGAGACCCCCTCCTGACCGTCCCACAATTTTTTTGCGGCGCTGGCGGACTTGGCGTGCAGGGTCAGTGTCTGGGGTTTGGAGCGGCTGCGTTTTTTGGTCTTGTAACGGTCGAACCGATAGCTGGCCAGGCGCGCGCCGACGCCCAGATCGAGACAATTTTTCGCCCCAACCGATGGGCTTTTTTTACCTTCTCCTTGTGGTAATTCCACCATGACAGCAACTTTGACATTGCCCGCTACACTCGCCCGGATGCGACCACCAAGTCGCAACCAGTGGAACTCCGTCAGCTTCTTCACATCGCCCAGCCCAACAACAATCATTCGATCAAGATCACTGTCACGTGGTGTTAAGATATCCAATGTCTTGCCAAATCCACCTTTGAATCCTGCGGCCTTGATCGCCTTGGTCAGCGCACCGGATTTATCCAGGGCGTTGCCTGCCGCGCCGAGCTTGTTGTCACCATCTGCAAAAACGACAAGCGTTCCTTTGGCTGGCATTGCGGCTGCGGTGAATTTAATTGTTGGCATCATCGTAACTCATCTCCGGGTAGAAGCGCTGGAATTGGAAGGGGTGATGATTGCCGTTTGCACGGCACATGTAAATGGCTGATGCAGTGGCATATCGGTCACTAATTCAACTAAATGTTAACCAGCCTTATTCGCCGCTTTTTAGCCATTACAGGTGCTTAATAAGATTGTTAAAATTTGCCATACCAATTGCAGTTCAACTGCCACCCCTGTGTCGCCGGAGCATTTGATGGGTTTGACCCTGATCGAACGCTATGTTTTGAAGAAATCAGCCTTGGCTGTTGCTGTCGCAACTGCCGCGCTGATTGCTGTGCTATGGGTCGTGCGGGCAGTTCAACAGGTCGATGTCTTGCTCAACAAAGGACAGGGCATCGTGGCATACTTGAAAATGACCACGCTTGGGGTTCCAACGCTAACGGCGGCAATTATTCCGATCGCCCTGTTGATAGGGCTTATTCAAACGATCAACGCACTCAACAAAGATTCCGAACTGGTCGTGATGCACGCTTCTGGTGCCTCGCGCAGCGTATTGCTGAAACCCTTCATCCTGTTGGCATTGTTTGTATCCCTCATCGTGATGAACCTGCATCTTTGGGTCGCTCCGCTTTCGATGCAGACCCTGCGGACCTATGTCACCAACATGCGTGCGGATATGGTTTCCGTAGTCATTCAGGAGGGTCGGTTTAGAAATGTCGGGCAAGGAATGCTGTTTCATGTGGCATCGCGGGCGCCGGGCGGCGTGCTCAAGGGCATCTTAATTCATGACAACCGCGATCCAAAACAAACTTTCACATACTTAGCAAAGGAAGGCACCGTTTCTGAGATCGATGATCGCGCATATCTGATCCTCAATGGTGGCCAGATCCACCGGCAGGATAGCAAGGAAGGAGGCATTTCAATCATCAAGTTCAATTCCTACGCTTTCAACCTCTCCGATTTGACCGGCGGACAAACGGTTCACCGACAAAGCCAAATGGAACTGAGCACCTATGAGTTGTTTTTTCCCGATAAAAACGACGCATTATACAAATCAAGGCCCGGCTATTTTCGAGCCGAGTTGCACACCCGACTAACCGGTGGTCTGTATCCGATAATGGTTGCTCTGATGTTGCTTACATTTATTGGCAATCCCACTTCGCATCGACAAGGACAGGTTATCGTAACGGCGGCCGCATGCATTGCAATTGTCAGTGTTCGGGGGCTGACTGTGTGGGGCGAAGGGGTATTGCGAACCAACCCTTCGATTACATATCTGATCTGGGGCGTGCCAATGGCTCAAATCGCTTATTCGAGTATTTTGTTGGCGACGGACAACAATGCAATGCCCGCTGGTCTGTTGGCCAGGTTGGAAATTTTCCTGAACCGGGTTGGTCTACTTTTGGAACCCTTGCGCCAGCGCTTTCTCGGCGAACGCCTAGCTGTGGAGGAGCCATCATGATTGGCAAGACCATGAGCCTCTATCTGGCTGGCACATTACTGCGGAATACGATTGGCATATTCACCTTGTTCTTTTCATTGATATTAGTTGTTGATATTGTTGAATTTTCCAGAAGCGTCAGCTCGATTACCGATGTTGGCTTTGGCGAAATTTTCAATGTAGTTTTGCTAAGGGCACCTTCGTTTGCTGAAAATGTTTTGCCGTTTTGCGTCATGTTTGGTGCATCGGTCTCGCTGATCGTGCTGAACAAACGCCTCGAACTGGCGGTCGCTCGTGCGTCTGGTGTTTCAGTATGGCAGTTTTTGCTGCCGCTGGGGATCACGGCAGCATTTTTGGGTGTTTTCACGGCGATGGTTTATAATCCGCTCGCCTTAAGTGGGCAGGTCCTATCCAGTGCCAATGAGGCCAAGATTCTCGTGCGTGGAGAAAAGCCAACAGATACAGGATCCAGAGGATCCTGGATGCGGCTCAATCAGAAAGATGGTGATCTCGTTTTACGCGCCCAAATCGAGCAGGATGCTGGCATCGAACTGACCAAAGTAATCATCTATAGGTTTGATGCAAAGGGAGAAATGGTCGAACGCATCGACGCGTCAACCGCGAGCTTCGTCGAGTCTCTAAGCCAAGGCAATCACTATGAACTGACCGACCTCGTTTCGCTTCGTCCGGGCGACAAAAGCCAAACCAAAGCCAAAGCTATCCTGCCAGTAGAAATCTCCAGATCTGAATTGCAGGCCAATCAAACAACCGTCAACAATGTGAGCTTTTGGGACCTGAAAGAACACGCGGCAAGGATACAACTGGCGGGCAAAAACCCATTACCCTATCTGACCCGCCACCAGGCGCACTTAGCCCTTCCTTTATTGTTTATTGCCATGGTCTTACTCGCATCTACCGTTTCGTTGAGATTCGCACGTTTTGGTGTCAACGGAAAGGCTATTCTTGCTGGTGTTTTGGCCGGGTTTGTGTTGTATGTCTTATCGAAGCTTTTGGTCACATTTGGGAGCAATGGGTTGGTTCCGCCATTCGTGGCGGCATGGTCCGCAGCAATAGTAGCGAGTTTGATTGGAATAACAGTTCTTTTGCATCAGGAGGATGGCTAGGTGATCCGCATGCTTCCTGTATCTTTCAGCGCGCACCGTGATTGTCGCCACGGTATTCGTTCGCCTGGATTCCTGGCCTTTGCACTTGCTTTATCGCTTTCAGCAGCAACCCCGGCATTATTGACCAATTTAGCAGACCTGACCTCTGCCAATGCCCAGGAACTGGACCAAGCCGACCCCGATGCGCAACTGTATTTGACCGCCGATCAGCTAATTTATGACAACGACAATGAAACTGTTTCAGCTTCTGGAAATGTACAATTAGAGTACGACGGCAGGAACGTTGTTGCTGACCGGGTTTCCTATAACCAAAAAACCCGTCGCGTGAAGGCTTTTGGCAACGTTGAAATTCTGGAGCCGCGCGGCAATCGGATATATGCTCAGGAAATAGATATTACTGACGATTTTGGTGAAGGATTTGTCAACGCGCTGCGGGTGGAAACTCCCGACAATACTCGCGTTGCGGCTGAAAGCGCCGAGCGATTTGCCGACCAAAAAACCGTGTTCCATCACGGCGTTTATACCGCCTGTGAGCCCTGCAAGGAAAAACCGAACCGCGCACCGTTGTGGCAGATCAAAGCTCAAAAAGTGATCATGGATGGGGTTGAAAAAACCGTCACCTACAAACACGCAAGATTTGAACTTTGGGGATTGCCGATTGCCTATTTCCCATATTTCAGTCATGCAGATTCCTCGGTTAAACGAAAAAGCGGATTTCTGACTCCGGAGATCGGCACCAGTGACGAATTTGGATACTGGTACCGACAATCCTATTTCTGGGCGACAGGTGACAGCCACGACCTCACCCTGACGGCTTCAAAATTCTCCAAGCAGGGTGTTCTGGCTCAAGCGGCATGGCGTCATCAACTTGAAAATGGTTTTTACAGCATCAATATTGCTGGCATAGACCAGCAAAGCCCCGACGAATTTGCCACAAATACCAGCGATAGCACTGTCGACGACCGAGGTATGTTTGGCTCGACAGGTCGTTTCACAATCAATCCACGCTGGACATTTGGTTGGAACGTTCTGGTTCAAAGCGACAATAACTTTTCGCGAACTTACGAAATCAAGAACTATACGGCTTCGACTTTCACCAACCGAGTGTTCCTGAAAGGACTGAATGATCGCAGTTTCTTTGATCTGGCAGCAAAGCGTTACCTGGTACAAAACAACGGTCTGACCAATACCGCGTTGGCTTTCAGTTTTGAAAGCCAGCAGCCGACAGTTCTTCCGGTATTGGACTATAATTACGTTAAGTCGGAGGACGTGGCGGGGGGCGAAGTTAGTCTTGACGTTAACATCACCAACATCATCAGAAATTCACTGAGTGAAACCAATATCGGTGGTGGCGAAATACGCACCCATGGAATTGATGGGGAAGCAGCCCGTGCTTCTGTAGATCTGGGTTGGAAGAAAACACTGACGACTCCAGGTGGCCTAAGCTTTACCCCTTCTCTTTCGGTGCGCGGAGACTGGACGGCAACCGAAGTTTGGGCCTCCAACAACCCTGTTTCGGAAGGCACCTATTCAAGGTTCATGCCGACCGCAGGATTGGAAGTCAGTTATCCGATCCTTGCGCAAACCGATAATTCAAGTCATGTGTTTGAGCCGATCGCCCAAGTATTTGCCCGCCCGGATTTGGCGTTCAACGGGGTTGTGCCAAATGAAGATTCACAAAGCCTGGTTTTTGATGCATCGACGCTTTTCCAGCGCGATAAGTTTTCCGGATATGACCGTATTGAGAGCGGCACCCGTGCCAATATCGGGCTGCGTTATTCGGGTCAGTTTGCCAACGGTTTGAATCTGGACGGTTTGATTGGGCAATCATTTCATCTCGCTGGCGAAAATCCCTATGCCCGAACCGACGATCTGGTTAATGCTGGAGAAAATTCCGGCTTGGAATCCGATCGCTCTGATTTGGTCGCGTCTCTATCGCTGACCAGTGCATTTGGCTTGCATCTCAATACCCAAGCACGCTTTGATCAGGAAAATTACGACATTCTGCGGTCCGACACGACCATGTCCTATGCAAAGTCTTGGTACAGTATTGCAGCCAACTACACCTATATTGAAGCTCAGCCACAGTATGCGTTTCAGGATCGCCGTGAACAGGTTGGGTTTTCTGCATCCATGAAGTTGACCGACGACTGGAGAATTTTCGGAAGCGCTCAATACAATATGGAATCAGACCTCGTCGTAAGCGACAGATTTGGACTGAGTTACCATGATGAGTGTTTCACCTTCACTCTGGCCTTCAGTGAGAGTCGATCTGATTCCGTGTCTGATCCGTCGCGAGCAGTAACTTTTAAAATTGGATTCCGCACCATCGGTGATTATGAAGGACAGGTCACATCCGCCAATTTTGAGGAATTTACAAATAACGAGAATTTCTGACCGCTGAACGGCAAAATATGACGCCATGATGCAGTTGGTTTGTTGGGCAGAAACATACACAAGCTCTAACCCACATGACAAAGATCAAATTATGACATTAATTCCCCAACACTCCCACCGCACGCCGTTCACCCTTGGCCTGGCGATTTGCTGCGCCGTTTTGATCGGTGGCTGCAGCCGGTCTTCCGACCCGATAACGCCAGCCGTGCCTACGGTTGCCGGCAAACCTTCTGTTGTCGGGGCACCTGAAGTGGGACGCATCAATGCCCGTGGGGGCACGAAAATTGCCGTTCTGGTCAACAAACAACCGATTACCACCAATCAGATTCAACGGCGGGCGGCATTTGTCAGACTGCGGCGCATCAAAGGAAATAGCACAACAATTGCCACCAACGAACTGATCGATGAGGCGGTCAAGTTGCAGGAAGCTCGTCGTATCGGCGTTGTTGCATCCGATGCTCAGGTGAATCAGGCCTACGGCCGATTTGCACAGAGCAACAAGATGTCGGTCAGTCGCCTCGACCAGATGATGGGTCAATCGGGCGTAACCAAGCGTGGTTTCAAGGACTATATTCGCGCAACCATGAGCTGGCAGAGAGCTGTTGGCGCCCGTATGCGCAACACAACGTCCTCGGGCGGAACCTCGCCTGCCTGGTTGCCGGCCGCGGGAGTTCAATCAACGAAGGCTACAGAATACACCATCCAGCAGATCGTATTTATCGTGCCGAAAGGAAAACGCGGTGCGTTGCTGGCCAAACGGCGCGCCGAGGCCAATCGCTTTCGTGCGCAATTGAATGGTTGCCAAAACGCTCGGCAGCTCGCCGTTGGACTGAAGGATGTAACGGTACTGGATCGGGGCAGACTGCTGGAAGCCGAATTGCCACCACGCTGGGCGAAGGCCATCAAATCGACCCAGGCCGGTAAAGTCACGCGGGTTCAGGACGATCCCAAAGGGGTTGAAATGATCGCTGTTTGCAAAACCCGTGAAGTCATTGGCTCTGCCGACGGCATCGATTCGAATATTCTGTCGGGTGGAAAGAAAGAAAATCCGACCAGCAAAGCATCCAGAGAATATTTGAAGCAGATCAAAGACCGGGCAATCATTCAGCGCCGCTGAGGCGCAGTGTTCAGAAAGTTGACCCCATGGCGCCATCGCCTCAACAATGCGCCCCACTGGCTGCGTCAATTGGCGAACCCGCCGGCATAGGAGCAGATTGTATTCTGCTGGCCTGGCAAGCACATCTTGCCGGTAGGATTTCCCCGCTACCTCCCTTCGTGGTCGTCGGCGATCCGCAGCATCTTGCACAGCGCGCGGATTTGCTGGGTATCAAAGTGGGAATTATCGCATTAAATTCTGTCAACGACTGGCAGGCTGCTGATGCAGATACCTCCTTGCGCTGTGCCGCGCTGCAGCATTCATTCGTTGGCTCCGCTGGCAACCCCCACCAAGACGACGCCAGTGGTGTGGTGGAAGCAATTGCAACTGCAGTTGATTTGGTCAAGGCCGAGCGGTGCCGAGCAGTGGTGACACTGCCGATTAACAAAAAAAGCCTCTACGACAGCGGATTTGAATATCCCGGACATACGGAATTTCTGGCGGATCTGAGCGAATCCTGGCCCGAAATTTCCGCACCTCTTCGGCCGGTAATGATGCTGGCGGGGCCTCAGTTGCGAGCTATTCCCGTGACTATTCATATTCCGTTGAAGGACGTTGCAGACCAATTAACTACCGCTGCGATCGTTGAAACAGCCAAAATCGCCGCACGAGATCTAGAACATCGATTCAACATTAAGTCACCGCGACTGGCGATTTCCGGCCTCAATCCACACGCTGGAGAAGATGGAGCGTTGGGGCGGGAAGATACTGAAATCATAACCCCAGCAATTGAACAGCTCAGGCAGGCGGGTATTGATTGTGTTGGTCCCCTGCCCGCCGACACGATGTTTCATTCAGCCGCCCGAGCCCAGTATGATGTCGCTCTGTGCATGTATCACGATCAGGCTCTCATCCCGGCGAAAGCACTGGCCTTTGATGAAACCGTGAACGTCACCTTAGGGCTCCCCTTTGTGCGCACTTCCCCAGACCATGGCACCGCCTATGACATTGCTGGAAGTGGCAACGCCAATCCCGCAAGCACGATTGCTGCTCTGCGCATGGCTGATCAGATGTCCATGGCCACGATCAAGTGAGCCATATTGATGACCTGCCTCCACTGCGCGAAACGATAGCCAAATTCGATCTGGCTGCGAAAAAATCTCTTGGCCAAAATTTCCTGCTGGACCTCAACATCACCATGAAAATTGCCCGGTCAGCAGGCGCTTTGGATGGTGTGACGGTTTTGGAGATTGGTCCGGGCCCGGGGGGATTAACACGGGCCTTGCTGGCCAGTGGTGCTAAGCAGGTGGTGGCCATCGAGCGCGACGAACGCTGTTTACCGGCGTTGCAGGAGATTTCTGATGCCAGTGAAGGGCGGTTGCGAGTGGTCAGCGGAGATGCACTGGAACTCGATCACGCTCTTGTATTGAAGCAGAATGGCGTGGATCTGCAAAATGACCGGATAAAAATTCTGGCCAATCTGCCCTATAATATCGCGACACCTTTATTCACAAACTGGATTGGTGGTGAAAACTGGCCCCCCTTCTGGGAAGGCATGTCGCTGATGTTTCAAAAGGAGGTCGCCCAGAGGATCATTGCCCAACCTGGCGACAAGGCATGGGGTCGTTTGGGCGTTTTCTCCAACTGGCGGTGTCATTGCGACATCGCCTTTGACCTGCCACCCCAGGTGTTTACGCCACCGCCCAAAGTCACCTCGTCGGTGGTCATGGTTCAACCGCGAACCAAACCACTGGCTGTCGAACAGGCACGGCTGGAGCTGGTAACTCAAGCTGCATTTGGACAGCGGCGAAAAATGTTACGCCAAAGTCTCAAAGGCATTGGAGGGCAGAACCTGCTGGACAAAGTTGGGATTGAAGGAACTTTGCGGGCCGAACAATTGTCGACCGAGGAATTTGTCAATCTGGCCAATTCCATTGGTTGAATAACTGCACTGGAAACCTAATGTCTTTGCTGTCGGTAGTCCTCTCCATTGCCCCAATCTTCATTGTCATCATTTTAGGCCATTTATTGCGCCGCAAAGGCGTGCCAAATGCAGAATTCTGGAATTTGAACGACAAGCTTGTCTACTGGGTGCTGATGCCGGCGCTGTTATTTCACAAAACATCCAGCATCGACATTTCATTTCAGCTGCTTGGATCTTACTCAGTCGTTATACTCGGTGGATTTTTCGCAGCCATGTTGTTTGGCCTTTTATCGGCTCGCCTTGCTGGATTGCCAAATGCGCTTGGCAGTTCGGTCATGCAAGGCGCGGCTCGTCACAACACTTTCATTGCCTTGTCGATTGCCGATCGGGTTTTTGGTGCAGACGGACTGGCGCTGGCCGCTCTGGCAACGGCGCTGTTGATCCCGGTCACCAATCTAACGGTTGTGCCGCTGATGGTCATATTGAACCAGCAGGATCGCCCCGGTGGCGTTGTCCGGGCTGTGTTGAACGATCTGGGGCGAAACCCCCTGCTGTTAGCGGTCGCCGCCGGACTGAGTTTCAATCTGATAGGCGCCAACAACGTGCCGATCCTCCACGAAACAACACGCATATTGGGCAATGCGGCACTGCCGGTCGTCTTGATGTGTGTCGGTGCCAATCTGAGATGGAACGTCATGGAAACTTCGATGACGCCGCTTGCTCTTTCGATCCTTGGAAAGCTGATCATCTTCCCTGTCGTGACGGTGTTTTTGTCGCTGCAGCTGGGGCTGTCCAATCTGGAGATCTACGTAGCGCTGTTATTCGCCGCCGCGCCAACGGCCTCTTCCGCTTACACATTGGCACGGCAAATGGGTGGTGACGCTCCGGTCATGGCGGCTATCACCACGATTCAGACCGGACTAGCGTTCATTTCTCTGCCAATATCTCTGCTTCTGGTAGAATGGCTGGTATCTTAAGTCCTACTTCAGCAGGCCGCCAATGAAACCAGCCATGCCAGCAGCACGCCGGTCGCGGCGCAATCTTTCAGCTCGCAAAATGGCCTTCACATCCTCAAAACAGGTGTTCAGATCATCGTTGATCAGCGGATATTCATATTCATCCCAGTGCTGCATTTCCACACGGGAATTTTCCAACCGCTGGTTGATGACATCTTCGGAATCCTCCGCCCTCCGGATCAACCGGTTGCGCAATTCTTCCATCGATGGTGGCAGAATAAATATGCTGACAATGTCGGCCCGCGCCGCTTCAAACATCTGCAACGCCCCCTGCCAGTCGATGTCAAACAACATGTCGCGGCCCTCATCCATCGCCGCCTGAACCGGTTCAAACGGTGTGCCATAGAAATTGCCGTGTACTTCCGCCCATTCCAACAGTTTGTTGTTGTCTCGCATCAACTCAAACTCGTCTTCGGAGATGAAATGGTAGTCCTTGCCATCAATCTCGCTGCCACGTCGGGCGCGCGTTGTAACTGAGACTGAAAGGGAGATTGAGGGATCATCACGCAACAGATTGCGGGCAATTGTCGACTTTCCGGCTCCGGACGGAGAGGATAGAACCAGCATGAGTCCCCGACGGCTGATAGATTTGGAACTGGTGCTGTTCATTTCTGGATTGTTGGACATTGCGCGGCCCTACTCCACATTGAGGCATTGTTCGCGAAACTGATCAATCACCACTTTCAACTCCAGGCCAATATTTGTCAGTGATACGGCATTCGATTTAGAACACAAAGTGTTACACTCGCGGTTAAATTCCTGTGCCAGAAATTCGAGTTTTCGCCCGATCGGACTACCGTTGCGAATTAAGTCTGCCGCAGCTGTCGTGTGGGCAGCAAGGCGGTCCAGTTCTTCGCGAATGTCAGCCTTTGTTGCCAGCAGCGCCACTTCTTGATGCAATCTCTCGCCGTCCAGTTCGCCATTCAAACCATCAATACGGTTCAACTGTTCCTGCAACCGCTCTGCTATAGCTTCAGAAGAGCGTGAAGGGTCATTTTCGGCAGCGTCTGTTAGATCTTTCACCTGTCGAACCAAACCCAACAGAATTGTTGAAAGCGCCGCACCTTCCTGTTCTCTGTTTTGGTTAAGCGCAGCTGTGGCTTGTCGAAGACTCTCCAGCATCATTGCTTCTAGTTTCTTTTGCTGATCTTCACCCAATTCAGCATCATTGGTGTCTAATACGCCGCGAATCGCCAGAATATCTGCCGCAGAAGACGGTGCTCTTTGGGAAATCGACTCAATTTTTTCTATCGCTGCAATAACCCTCTCCAGCATATCTTCGTTCAAAACAGTTGCCGTGGCACCGCCTCGCCGACCAAGGCTCAGCGAAACCTGGAGATTGCCTCGCGAAATTTCTTCGGCAATTTGTTTCTTGGCGACCTGTTCCATGCGCTCATAGCCGGAAGGCAGACGCAAACGAATATCGAGATTCTTGCCGTTGACCGCGCGCAACTCCCAGTTCCAACCGACGCCATCAAGCTGGCCTTCAGAGCGTCCAAAACCTGTCATGCTTCTAAGCATCAGTTGTCCTGAGCGGGTGCTTCAACCACACCGTCAGCCAGTTCTTTTGCCTTGGCTTCCGCTTCCTTGTTTCGCTGAGCTTCGATCGCCCGCCATTTGGTCACATTGGCATTATGGGCTTTGAGAGTTTTGGCAAATACGTGACCACCCGTGCCGTCGGCAACAAAAAACAAATCCTCAGTTTCCAGCGGATTGGCCACCGCCTTGAGGGATTCTATGCCAGGATTGGAGATCGGGCCAGGTGGCAAGCCATTGATTTGATAGGTGTTATAAGGCGTACTTTTATCCAGCTCCGAGCGGCGCAATCCACCACGGTCCTTGGGTTTTCCGCGACCGCCCCACAGGCCGTAAATCACGGTCGGGTCGGTTTGAAGCTTCATGCCTTTGCGCAATCGGTTGATGAAGGCCGACGCCACATGACGCCGCTCACCGGCGATTCCAGTCTCCTTTTCGACAATGGAGGCGAGCGTGATAAATTCCTTCAGCGAACGGAGCGGGAGATCGGGGTCGCGTGAATACCAGATATCCCGCACCGCTTTCTGCTGAGCTTCGTGGAGCATTGCGACCACGGATTCCCGCGTCGCACCTCGCTGGAACGAATAGGTATTGGGCAACAACGACCCTTCAAATGGGATAGCTGGGACATCGCCTTCAAGTGTTTCGTTGGCAGCAATACGTTCGATGATGCGAAACGACGTCCAGCCTTCGGGAAATGTAATGCTGTATTCAATAGGACGGCCTTCGGTCAATTGCTCAACAACTTCCCGCATGCTCATGCCCGGGGTAAATCCAAACTCGCCGGCTTTGAGATCCGCGCCCTTGCCGGCGGCTCTCACACCACGTGTGAAAACGCGCAACGGCCCCTGTTTCCTGATGATATTCTTATCTTCCAGACCAGCAACAATAGAGACGAAGGTCGCCCCCTTGGGAACAACAAATGTGGTTTCCTCGGTCAATGGTCCACGTGCATCATATTCTGTCTTGCCGTACCAGATGATGCCAACAAAGGTGATCGCACCGAAAAGCGCCACCGTCATCAGGAAATTGAAAAACCGCACCATTGTTCCGCGAGCTCTGGATGAAGCCTTGGTTGGCGCAATTATTTCCTGTGGCTCAATCGCGTCGCGGGGGGATTGGGGAACGATGGGACCGCTATTGGGGCCACCATAGGTGTCGAATTCTCTCTCCAAATCGATCTTGTCGCGACGCGCTTTTCTACCAAATATCGACTTCTTTTGTTTGTCACTCAAGGACTTATGCTCTTTCAGCTGTGCCCGAAGCCGAGCGGTTGTTTCACCTGCCACACCAGAGAATCAAAGCAATGTGGCAAAAACGCGGAAATAATAGCTTCCACCACCTCGCGACACAATTATTCGCCGAAAGATCACTTTGTCTTTGTGAATACCAACGACGCATTGGTGCCGCCAAAGCCAAAGGAATTTGACAACACAGTCGTCAGTTCCTTGTCTTTCGATTTGTGCGGAATCAAGTCGATTGCAGTTTCAGCGGCCGGATTGTCCAAGTTAAGCGTTGGCGGCAGTTTGCCGTCGCGCATTGCCAGCAGACAAAAAATCGCTTCCACGGATCCTGCCGCGCCGAGCAAATGACCGATCGCGGACTTGGTTGATGACATGGCCAAATTAGCCGCATGGTCTCCAGCCAGACGTTCAACCGCGCCAAGTTCCATCGTATCTGCCATTGTCGACGTGCCGTGGGCATTCACATAGTCAATCTCCGAGGCGTCCATGCCAGCCCGTTTAAGGCTTGCCACCATGGCGCGGTAGGCGCCCTCATGGTTTTCTGCCGGAGCTGTGATGTGGTGGGCGTCGCCGGAAAGGCCGTAGCCCACCAGTTCGCCATAAATCTTGGCCCCACGGGCCTTGGCGTGTTGGTATTCTTCCAACACGACAACGCCTGCGCCCTCACCCATGACAAATCCATCCCGGTCGGCATCCCAGGGACGAGATGCCCGGGTCGGGTCATCGTTAAACTGGGTTGAAAGCGCCTTGCACGCGGCAAATCCAGCCAATGAAATGCGACAGACCGGGGATTCTGCGCCGCCTGCAACCATCACATCAGCATCGCCCAGCGCAATCATCCGACCCGCACCCCCAATCGCATGGGCGCCGGTTGAGCAAGCCGTCACGACGGAGTGGTTGGGGCCTTTCAGGCCATGCATGATGGATACATAACCAGAGGCCAGGTTTATCAGACGTCCGGGAATAAAAAACGGGCTGACCCGCCGCGGTCCACGTTCGGCCAGCAACAGGGAAGCTTGCTCAATTCCCTGTAAGCCGCCAATTCCGGAACCAATCATCGTGCCAGTGGTACATTTTTCATCTTCGGTCTGAGGGTGCCAGTCAGCATCGTTCAAGGCCTGCGTTGCAGCAGACACGGCGTAGACGATGAAAGGATCAACCTTACGCTGTTCCTTCACTTCCATCCAGTCATCTGCGTTGAACAGGCCATCAGCCGTATCACCCAGAGGGATCTGACAGGCAATTTTGGCCGCCAGATCTTCCACTTCAAAAGTATCAACCTTTGCGGCTGCACTTTTGCCAGCAAGAATATTTGACCACGTTGACTCAGCAGACCCACCCAAGGGCGAGACCATGCCAACACCGGTTACCACCACACGTCTCATTGCAGCCCCACCATGCTATATTTTTGGAAATTGCATTTCATATGAAATGGAATATGTGGGGAGCATTTGAAATGCTCCACCACATTATCCGCTCCTGACGAGCGGCAAAGCCCTTAAGCTTTGTTTTCGTCCAGATATTTTACCGCGTCGGCAACTGTCTGAATGGTTTCAGCAGCATCGTCTGGAATTTCAACGCCGAATTCTTCTTCGAAAGCCATCACCAGCTCAACAGTATCAAGGCTGTC
Source organism: Hyphomicrobiales bacterium (assembly GCA_011087605.1). Lineage (GTDB taxonomy): Bacteria > Pseudomonadota > Alphaproteobacteria > Rhizobiales > Rhizobiaceae > Pseudahrensia. Next base: position 7,332 of record JAALLE010000009.1, on the reverse strand, counting down.
TGCGCCCAAGTCATCGATAAACGAGGCGTTGGTAACCACCTTTTCTGCTTCCACACCCAGGTGTTCTACAACGATGTCTTTAACGCGCTTTTCAGTATCGCTCATATTGGTTCTCCGATATCGACCAAATTAATTTGCGCCTTACCTAGTTAACGCGCGGGATTAGATCAAGCGCTATTGTTGCGCCCATTCACAGGGCAATCAATAACCAAAGTGAAATAAACCCCTAAATCATCGCCATACCGCCGTTCACATGCAGTGTCTGCCCAGTCATGTAAGCGGATTCATCACTGGCGAGATAAACCACCGCGCTGGCTACTTCATCGCCTGTTCCAAGACGTTTGGAAGGAATCGTGCCAAGGATCGCGTCACGTTGCTTGTCGTTAAGGGCATCGGTCATCGGGGTCGCGATGAAGCCTGGTGCGATGCAGTTGACCGTAACTCCCCGACTGGCGATTTCCATCGCCAGTGATTTCGACATGCCGATCATGCCGGCTTTTGATGCACAATAGTTCCCCTGCCCCGGATTTCCCGTTACGCCAACGATGGAGGTTATGTTGATGATCCGCCCACCCTTGCGGCGCATCATCGGATAGACAACGTCGCGGGTAAGCTGGAATGCCGACTTCAAATTGATATCGAGTACCCTGTCCCAGTCCTCATCGCTCATCCGCACAAACAGCCCGTCTTTGGTGATACCGGCGTTGTTGACCAGAATGTCGATACCACCGAGATCTGCTTCAGCTTTTGCGGCAAGCGCTTTGACTTCGTCAGCATCCCCCAGATTGGCTGGAAAGATGTGGACCCGGTCGCCGCCGCCAAGTTCTGCAGCGATTTCCTCAAGCCGCTCCACTCGCGTCCCATGAAGGCCGACTGTGGCTCCTTGAGCGTGCAGTGCTTTGGCAATGGACACGCCAATGCCACCGGAGGCTCCGGTTATGAGGGCTTTTTTTCCGGTGAGGTCAAACATTGGGTTCTCCGAATTTAATAAAATGTATTTTTATTATGGTGTTAGATGGGTTTGATGAGAAATTGAATCGGCGTTTTGGAAATCTGGGTTGCGCGATTGTCCACGGGCCAGACGTTCAACTTGCCTGTGCTTCTATCGCCTTGGCGACATCTTCTGGTTTGCCGATGGCTGTCCCGGCCAAGTCCCGCTCGATGCGCCGCGCCAGCCCGGTCAGCACCTTACCGGAACCTATTTCCCATATTTTGTTGACCCCCTGGCTGTGCATGTATTGCACGCTTTGCGCCCAGCGCACGCGACCGGTAACCTGCTCCACAAGTCGTTTCTTGATGTCCGATGGGTGCGAAATTGGGTCGGCCAAAACATTGCAAACCAGCGGCACAATGGTGGGTTTTACATCGACCGTTTCCAACACCTCGGCCATGCGTTCTGCCGCTGGCTGCATCAATGTTGAATGGAACGGCGCCGACACCGGCAATGGCAAAGCACGTTTTGCACCGGCTTCGGTACAAGCTGCCATAGCACGTTCAACGGCCTCTTTGTGTCCTGAAATTACCAATTGCCCACCCCCATTGTCGTTGGCGATTTGACAGGCATTGTCATCTTCAGAAGCGCCACCGCAGGCTGCTTCAACCTGCTCTTGTTCCAGTCCGATAATCGCAGCCATCGCTCCTACTCCAACCGGAACGGCAGCCTGCATCGCTTCACCCCGAATACGCAGCAATCTGGCAGTATCAGATATCGTCAGCGCATGAGCTGCCGCCAGCGCAGAATATTCGCCCAAACTGTGGCCGGCCACATAAGCCGCGGTGGTCACCTGAAAGCCCTGAGCCTCCAAAGCACGCAACGCCGCCATGCTGACAGCCATCAATGCTGGTTGTGCATTAATTGTCGAAGTCAGCGTCTCATCAGGACCTTCCCACATGATTTTTGACAGATTTTGGCCAAGAGCTTCGTCAACTTCGTCAAATACTGCCTTTGATTCGGGGAATGTGTCAGCAAGTTCTTTGCCCATGCCAATGGCCTGGGAGCCTTGTCCGGGAAATGTCAGTGCAAGCATGAAATGCTCCTTGATGGTGCTGCGTCAGGTCAGCGAATTAGTTCTGTCAACAGTCCGATACAGGACTTTGCCTAGATATGCAGCGTCTAGATCAGGAATTCCGTGCCCGCAACTGGGATATGGTGGTTCTTGGGGAAATCCCCTCACTGTCGATGATCAATTCGACCAGCCCGCCGGACTTTGACGCACAGGCCCTTTCGAATGCGGCTTCGAACTCTTCGGTGTGCCGCACCGTCTCACCATGCATTCCGTATGCACGCGCAAACATGGCAAAATCCGGATTGACAATATCCGTTCCCGACACCCTGCCAGGATATTCTCGCTCCTGATGCATGCGTATGGTTCCATAAGTGCCGTTATTGAGCACCAAAATGACCGGTGCTGCACCATATTGCAAAGCCGAACCCAATTCGGAACCGGTCATCTGGAAATCGCCGTCTCCAGCAAAGCATAGTACGAATCGATGCGGCTTTGCCAGTTTGGCAGCCACAGCGGCAGGTATTCCCGCACCCATGGCCCCGGCCTGCGGACCTAACAGGCGTTTGCCATCTCCATAATGCAGATAGCGACCTCCCCAACCGGCGAAATTTCCTGCACCATTGGTGACAATCGTGTCCTTGGGCAAGCGTTTTTGCAGATAGGTCATGATAATGCCCATATCCACATCACCGGGTTGAGGTGGCACATCCAGACCCTTTATCCAGTCAGACCGCCCCGATTTGGTTCGTTCTGCCCAGGGCGTCTGGGCCAATGGCTCGTGCGCAGCCAATGCTGCCAGAGCGGAATTGGGGTCGGACACGACCGCCAGATCAGGAGTGAAGATTTTTCCAATCTCCTGCTCACTGGCGTGAATATGGACCAGTTTCTTGTCAAAATTGCTCGGATTGAACAGCGTATATCCATGGGTCAGGGTTTCCCCAAACCGAACATTCAGCGCCAGGATCAAATCGCTTTCATCGAGAAATGATCTGATTTCCGGTGCCAGAGCAAATCCAGCCTCTCCAATGTAGCTGGGCGAATGATTATTGATGATGTCCTGGTTTCTAAAGGTCACAATGACCGGCAATTGATTGGCTTCGGCGAACTTCGTCAAAGATGCCGCACCATCGCGACTCCAGCCGCCACCACCAGCCACCACTACCGGTCGCTCAGTCTGCGAAAGTGCCTGCATGACCTCTTCCGCCGCTGATTGCGACGCGTTGGCCTGCACGGCCTTGATCAAACCGCGCGGTCGGGCATCGGTTTCCTGAACCAGCATGTCTTCAGGCAACGCCACGACAACCGGGCCGGGGCGACCAGAGAGCGCCGTGGAAAAGGCGCGGGACACAAGTTCGGGCACACGATCAGCATCGTCAATTTCAACGACCCATTTGGCCATTGTTCCGAATACGGCCTTGTAATCCAGCTCCTGAAACGCTTCGCGACTGCGCATACCGGTTTCTATCTGCCCGACGAACACAACCATCGGCGTGGAATCTTGCATCGCCGTGTGAATGCCGATTGACGCGTTTGTGGCTCCCGGACCGCGGGTTACGAACAAGACGCCCGGTTTACCCGTCAACTTGCCATAAGCTTCGGCCATGAATGAGCCACCACCCTCATTTCGACACCCAATGAACTTAAACCTGTTGGTTACGTCATGCAGGGAATCGAGAACGGCAAGATAACTTTCACCGGGAACGCCGAATCCCATTTCGACTTCCTGTTCCATCAAACATTCAACAAGTAGTTGTGCACCGGTACTCATGTTGCTCGTTCCCCGCAAATTCTGACCAAAACTTTTAGGTCAGATGCACCTATGTCGCTCAAAAATCGAGTACTTGCTATCGAATTTTCACAGTTTCGAACTTGCCGTCCCTGATTTCCAGTTCCCGGAATGTGCCACTGGCATTGCCAATACCGGTCAGTTTAACATCATCAGCATTGTCCGGGCCGATTTCAGTGAGCGACTCTGTTGCCTCAAGATTTGCTGTCAATTCGGTATCTGTCGGTGCGCCAACAGGTACCGATGAAGTGTTCAGGGGGTCGATACCAATCGTCATTTGGTCGGAAGTGCCGGTATTATCTGCGCTGGGATAGGTGCCGATTGCCCCATTCAACTCATCACCAATTGCCTCAATCAGCGATCCGCCAATCATCCCGTCGCCAAGGACGAATTTTTCAAACGAACCGGTATCCAATGCGGTTCGAATGATGTTCACACCGCCACGGTCAAGCTGCCCCAAAACCGCGAGATGTTCGACCCCAGCTGACGCTAATGCACCGACCTCAGCAAAATAATCGGATTTGTCGTCTTGATGGGAAACAGAAATGGCAACCGTCCCACCCATTGCCCGATAGGCCGTGGAGAAGGCTGTTTCCAGACGCGCACCATAGGCGTTGTTGGTATAAGTGACTGCCACGCTCCTGATATCGCGATCGGTCAGTATATCGGCCAGAACATGTCCCTGTCGTGGGTCAAAGCGAATCTGAGTGGTGGGACTGACCCCTGAGGCAGAAGCCAGTTGCCAAATCCCCAAATTCTGCAGTCGGTCATTGTCTGCAGCCACCGCGACAATGGCGGCACTGGCGCAAACAAGTGTGCTGGAAATCGATAACAGAGCGTGCAGAACCTTATTCAACTTTAACTCCTGGGCAATTCGCACCTGATTTTTGCGTTAAAACACGCGGTTCGCCACCTACAATTCAACACACTTACGGCCACCAACGGATTTCGAAAAACGTCACGATTGCGGCAATTTAATGATCCAAGGTCCGCAACATTGACCTTTCCCCTTCTCATTTGCCCTTGAAGCGGATCGGGGAATAAGCAATCTGTAGTCTTGAGACCGGGAAACAGGATGCAGGCCATGACGCGCAATACCAAACCAAAATCTTGGGCCGAAATGGCTCCCTTGCTGGTAGATGTTGCAATGGGACGCAAACCGGCAGACCTGGTGGTGCGTAATGGTCTTTGGGTGAATGTCTATTCCGGCGAAATTGTGCCTGCAACCGACCTGGCCATTATTGACGGGCGGTTTGCCTATTGTGGACCCGACGCCAACCATTGCATCGGTCCCGACACCAAAGTTGAGGATGCTGAGGGTCGCTATCTGGTTCCCGGCCTGTGCGATGCACACATGCATGTTGAATCCGGCATGGTGACTGTCACCGAGTTTTGCCGTGCGGTCATACCTCACGGCACCACATCGATGTTCATCGACCCGCACGAGATCGCCAATGTACTCGGTTTGGACGGTGTTCGATTGATGCATGACGAGGCGGTAGAGATGCCGATCAACGTGTTTGTTCAAATGCCAAGTTGCGTCCCATCTGCGCCAGGGCTGGAAAATGCCGGCGCTTCGCTTGGTCCGGCAGAGGTTGCTGAAGCGCTGAATTGGGAAAACATCATCGGGCTTGGCGAAGTCATGGACTTTCCCGGCGTGGCGGCAAATTCCCCGCGCATGGTGGGTGAAGTTGCAGCTTCCATGGTGGCCAACAAAACCGTTGGAGGCCATTTTGCCTCTCCGGTGCTGGACAGGCATTTTCATGCCTATGCGGCTGGCGGCCCCGCCGATGATCACGAAGGAACACGCAAGGAAGATGCTATGGCCCGGGTACGCCAGGGCATGCGGGCGATGCTGAGACTGGGGTCGGCCTGGTACGACGTTGAATCCCAAATCAAGGCGGTGACCGAAGACGGGTTGGATCCGCGCAATTTTATCCTGTGTACCGACGATAGCCACTCAGGCACATTGGTTAATGACGGCCACATGAACCGAGTGGTCAAACATGCCATCGAATGTGGCCTTCCCGCCATCAACGCTATTCAGATGGCAACGCTGAACACTGCGCAGCATTTTGGTGTTGAGCGAGATTTGGGTTCGATTGCGCCTGGCAGGTTGGCTGATTTTCTGGTGGTCGACGAACTCGACAATCTGACGATCCGGAATGTTTATGCGCGTGGAAAGCACGTTGCTGATGCAGACGGCATTTCCACCGACCTGCCAGCGTACTCCTATCCCGACAGCGCCAAAAACACGATCAACATGAAATCCGATCTGGCGGCGTCACATTTTGATATCGCGGCACCCGAGGGCCGCGACAAGGTAACGGTGCGGGTAATCGGAGTGGTTGAAAATCAGGCACCTACCCGGGCGCTGGAGGCCGAACTGCCGGTGGAGGATGGATTGGTCGCAGGTGATCTAGACGCAGACATCTGCCAGATCGCATTGGTTGAGCGTCACAGGGCGACGGGCGGTGTCACCAATGCATTCGTCTCGGGATTTGGTTACAATTCCGCCTGCGCAATGGCTTCCACCGTGGCCCATGACAGTCATCATATGATTGTCGTGGGCACAAGTAAGCAAGACATGGCATTGGCTGCCAATCGGTTGCGAGAAGTTGGTGGCGGCGTAACTTTATTTGCCAACGGTGAAGAAAAGGCCCTGGTTGAAATGCCCATTGCCGGATTGATGTCAGATGAAGCCTCGCCGATTGTGGCTGCAAAAGCCGAGCAACTGGTTGCCGCTATGGCCGAATGCGGGTGTCGACTCAATAATGCATATATGCAGCACTCGCTGCTGGCCCTGGTTGTCATTCCTGAAATGCGTATATCCGACATTGGACTTGTTGACGTGCGCAGTTTCGAGAAGGTTGACTTATTCGTCTGATTGGCCGTTTGTTGGCCGAGCGCCCAAGGGCACAAATTCGATTGAGCGTCTTTTGACTCTTATAACCTTTCTCACTGTCCTGTTTGCAGCAGTGCTTCACGCTTCGTGGAACGCGTTGGTGAAGTCCAACAGAGACAAGGTTGTCTCGATGACTGCCGTGACTTTGGGACGCGCACCGCTGGCGGTGCTTGCCATTATGTTTGTCCCGTTTCCTGCCCCGGAAAGCTGGCTGTTGCTTGGACTGTCGGTGATTGTCCACCTGTTCTATCAGCTCAGCTTGATTCAGGCCTATCGCCTGGGCGACTTTACCCAAGTCTACCCGATTGCCCGCGGTAGCGCTCCGGCAATTGTAACGCTGGTATCTCTGTTTGCACTCGGTATTGAGCTGACATTCAATCAGATTGTAGCCATTTGCTTGATCCTGTCGGGCATTTTCTGCCTTTCTTTGCTGAAGCAGACCGATGGTCTTCGCAATCCAAAAGCTGTTGCCGCCGCTCTGCTCACTGGCTGTTGCATTGCCACCTATTCACTGATGGACGGTTTCGGTGCCCGGGCTGCGGGAACCGCACTGGGATATATTGCCTGGATGTCCTCAATCAGCTTATTCCGTTGAAAAACTCGCCTTAATCTCGGCAGTCTTTGCTGATTCAGTT
>JAALLE010000070.1 GCA_011087605.1 Hyphomicrobiales bacterium | reverse complement strand
ATCAAATTGTCGCACCTAATGGCAGCAGAAATAGGGTAGCTGAGTAGTTACTTTTCATTTTTGGATGCAGCATCAAATAGGCCGCAACAATGCCTGCCGCGGCACCCGATGCCCCGACAAGTGGGGCGTCGGACATGGGAAACACGAAGGCGTGGAACCATGCTGCGGCATAGGCGCAGGCGAGATAGAATATCAAAAACTTGATATGCCCCAGCGCGTCTTCAACATTATCGCCAAATACCCAGATAAACAGCATGTTCCCTCCCAGATGCCAGATATCGGCATGCATGAAAGCACTGGTCAAAGCTGTCAGTGCATAAAGATCACTCGGTATGATCTGGTAGACACCTGGAAGGCTGTGAATGTCGTTAGAAACCGAGGGAATGTGCCCAAAGGCGAGTATGGCGAAGTTGTTGGCTTGTTCAGCGCCCGCGCCAAGCAAATTGAAGATAATATAAGTCAAGAAATTGAGGCCAATGATTGCAATTGTCATCCACTGCAATCGAATGTGCCTTACAGGTTTACCGTCATGCAGCGGAATAAAAATCTTCTCTATCCTATCATCGCTGTTTTCATTTCCGGATCAGTCGTTGATTCAGCGGTTTTCGCCCGGCACCCACAAAATATCGTCCTTGCCGCCATTGTTTGCATGGCGGGCAGCAACAAACAAGAAATCCGACACCCTGTTCATGTAGCGCAGGCCGGAGGGATTGACGTGCTCGCCAGGAGATTCCGCCAGTTCAACAATGATCCGTTCGGCCCGGCGGGCAATTGTACGGGCTAGATGCAGTGTTGCTGCCGCGGCAGAGCCGCCCGGCAAAATAAAACTGCGCAACGGTTCAAGATCCTTGTTCAGTTGATCAATATCTCGTTCAATTCTTTCAACCTGAGAATCCAACAGACGCAGCGGTTCATATTCCGGCTTTTCATCTCCTTCCGGTGTGGCCAGGTCAGCTCCCAGGTCAAACAGGTCATTTTGAATCCGCAGTAACATGTCATGCAGCACCGGGGTCGACTGGGTATGCAGCCGGGCAAGACCCAGAGCCGCATTGGTTTCATCAACCGTGCCATAGCATTCAACCCGCAGATCAAATTTCAATCGACGCTCACCAGTGCCAAGGCCGGTCGTGCCGTCGTCACCCGTCTTGGTATAAATCTTGTTCAAAACAACCACGGTAAATCTCCATCTGCCTGCTTGCCAACGCGCCCGAGAGTCAGCGCGATAAATAAACCACAATCACCACAATAATAACCGTTATCGCCTGGGCAATGACCCGCAACCGCATCAGTCTTTGCGAAGTGTTGCCCGGACCACCCTGCATCATGTTCCACAAGCCGCGTATCAGGATAATTGCTACGGCAAAGCAGGCGATGAGTATGACAATCTGCATCAGATATTTTCCAGAACTCGGGACAATTCTGTCATAAACCCAGACTGCTTTTCAGCCAATCGAAATCGCTCTTTCAATCTGTAGCATTTTGTCTGAATTGCTGGGATCATTTCGATACCGCCACTTGCCGGTTGCCGGACTTGCGGGATGCTGCCAGGGCGACCGCAACCGCACACAGCACCATGCCCACCAACTGGACTTGATCGAAGGTTTCGCCAAACAAGGCATAGGACATCAATGCAGCGACCGCTGGCACCAGAAAAAACAGCGAAGAAACCTTTGCCACCGATCCCTCTCGAATAAGCCACATCAGCAAAAATATGGCGAAGAGCGAAAGAGCAATGATCGACCAGGTCATCGCCAGGATCATTTCGCCGGTCCAGTCGATGGACCCTGTTTCTGAGACAAGTGCCAGAATAAACACCGGTATGAATGCCCCCAGATATTGCAGCGCGGTGCCGGAGCGCAGATCAATCATCGAACTCAGTGATTTCTGCAACACGGTGCCGAGCGTCACCGACAACATTCCCAGCAAGCAGACTGTAATGGTCACCACATTGACCCCGCTACTGGCAAGATCAATGCCGGGATAGAGCACCAGACAAACACCCACCATGCCAATTGCCAGCCCGACCCAGTGCCGGGGAGTAATAACCTCATGGAGCCACCAACCTGCAAGCAGGGCCGTAAACAGGGGCTGCAGGCCGACAACCACGGCCGTCACACCCGCCGGCATCCCCCGATCAATCACCCAAAATACCGGCCCAAGATAGGATCCATGGATCAAAAATCCGATGACAATTGATTTTAGCCCGGTGCGTGTTCCTGGCCACGGTGCACGAATGACAAGGACGATCAGCGTCAACAGCACGAATGCAACGGCAAAGCGTAAGGACAGAAAAGTTCCCGGTTCCGAATGAGGCATGCCCATGCGCGCGCCAACGAATCCGGTGGCCCACAGGCAGACAAATATTATCGGGGCAACTCTGGCAAACATGCCGCCTCTTTGACAGCCAGCGGCGACTATGTCGAGCAAATATCAAACTTGGGCATTGTTCAAAGGGGATCAGCCCGATATGGCGGTGCTATGGAATCAATTCTCAACATTGTTTTGCCCGCATTTGGCCTCATCGGGCTTGGCTATGTGATCGCCCGGCTGAACTATTTGAGCGAATCCACCGGTGATGCACTGGCCGATTTTGTGTTTAAGGTCGCGGTGCCGGTATTGTTGATGAAATCCATCGCCACAGCGCAGTTTGCCGAGGCTAATCCGTGGGTTTTTGTCCTCGTTTATTTCTGTGCCATCGCCGTTGTCTGGGCGGCGGCGATTGTGCTGATACGCTGGGTATTCAAGCGGGGCAGCCGGGCCGGTGTGATCGCCGGCGTTGCGGCTGGCTACTCCAATCTGGTGTTGTTCGGCATTCCTCTGGTTGAGCGGGCCTATGGGCAGCCAGGCTTGCAAATCCTGCTGTTTCTGCTGGCCATCCATCTGCCGACCATGATGGCAGTTTCGACGTTTTTGATGGAATATGCCGTGCGGTCAGACGGCGTTGAAACTGATAAAATTCAACCTCTTACCATCGCCAAACATCTTGCAGGCAATCTAGTGGTAAATCCGATTATAATCGGAATTCTGGTCGGCTTGCTATGGCGAGCATCGGGATTGGGCATAGGCGGGGCAGCAGGCCATGTGATTGATCTGTTAGCACGCACCACCGGACCTCTGGCGCTTTTATCGCTTGGAATGGGCCTGATCAAATATGGTGTTAAGGGCAATCTGATGGCGGCCTGCAGTCTGGCGGCGATAGGCCTTCTGGCCATGCCGGCAGCCGTCTATATTGTGGCTTCAACGATTTTTCCCCTGCCGCCCTTGTGGTTCAAGGTCGCCCTGTTAGCAGCATCCTGCCCAACCGGTGTAAACGCCTATCTGTTCGCCAGTTACTTCAAGATCGCCGAAGGACTGGCCAGCAGCACGATCGTCATCTCGCTGGTCGGCTCGCTGATTACCATTCCTTTGTGGCTGTCTCTGGCCTGAACGGCTCCGGTTGCACCTGTCACTGATAGGGGCGATTGGAACCGGCAAGGTGACGAACTGCTGGATGAGCCGTCGTGAAGGCCATTTCATAAGCTGCCAGCATCTGCTCATGGCGGGCACTTTCCAGGGTGATCTTGGCGCGAGCCAGTTTCACCTGATCGTTGAGCACGTCTGAAATCGACCGGAATCCAGCTTCATATTCACGACGTGCGCCGTCGACACTGGCCGCCACGGCTCTCACCTGACGGGCGACGATTTTTACCCGGCGCTCGGCTGACTTGTAGGCTGTCCATTGTCGGCGAACCTGACGTTCAACCACCCGGGCCTGCTCCAGTGCCCGGTATTGAGCTTCCACCGCTTCATGCCGAGCTGCACCGACCCGGGGAGCCAGAGTGGCGTCAAATAGCGGCACTTTCAACCGAACGCCAATATTCCAGTCGGCTTCCTCGGGTGTGGTGGAGCTGGTGTAGAGCGGCTCGTTATAGGAGCCATAAAGATCAATCTTGGGCCCAAATTTACCGCGTTCAACCTTCGCTGCATATCCACTGGCAAGCGCCGAATGCAACGAGGCAACCAGCGTTGGATTATTGTCGACGGCCATTTGCACGGCTTCGTCAACCGAGTTTGGAACAAAGGACGCGAATGACGGCGCCAGCAATCTCCCCGGAGCGTAGGCTCCGGTAAAGCTTTCATAATCGCTGAGTGTTTCTTCACGTGTCTTTTGCGCCAGATCGACTTCGGAACGGGCGCTTTCCACATTAGCCCGAGCAATTGCGATATCCGTACGGCTTGCGTCACCGGCCTCATAGAGTTTTCGGGCAATATGGGCGATCCTGCGCATCGCCGACACGTTGGTCTGCAATGTCTTTTCGATTTTTCTGTTCAAACGCAGGTTGATATGGGCAGCAATGGCCTCCAGTGCGACACGATGCTCCTCGGCCAGATAGTTTAAATCGGACGCCAGGCTCAAATGCTTGGCCTGCTTATAGGTGTTGACGTTGACCCCACTGGCAAATAGCGGCATCGAGACCTCAATGCCGGTGGTGACCTGTTCAATACGGTCAGAATAACGGCTTGAACCCTCTTCGGAACTATAGCCGGCGTTGAGCGTCGCATTGATCTTGGGCAGGAAGTTCGCCAGAGCCCCGTGAACCCGTGCCCGGTCAGCTGCCGCCTGTTCAATTTGGGCCCGGGTTGAATAACTTCCCCGCAATGCAAGTGCGACTGTATCCCCAACACTGGCTTCAGGACCGCGCAAGCCGTCATACATATTGGCGCTGTGCAGCATGGAGTGACGCAAAGAAGCGCGCGGCGGAATTGTATAGCTGATGCTCCGGTCGGAAATTGCTCTTTTGGGTCCTCGAAACAAAAGCGTCGGCACGATGTTTCGACGCAAAAAGCCCAACGCATTCCCCACGTCCTGGACTGCAGATTCAGCTTCATGCGCGTATCGGGTTTCGGTCTCTTCGACCGTCACATCAGGCAGGTCCTGTTCGACCTCCGTTGCTTCTTCAGCATAATTTGTAACCGTTTGGCTTTGATATTGGCTTTGAGACCCACGCAATCGCGGCGTTTCCACGACCTGATAATCATTTGAAGATCCACGCAGCTTAACCACACTACTGCTCTGACCGGCCCAGGACGGAACGCTGGCAAGCATCATCGCCATGCTGACCGTCAGCACGGTTGTTACATGCAAGCCTCTTCTGCCAACAAGATTGTTGTGGCAAATGCCAGAAGACTTTGCGGCAAATATGCCTGTCTTGCTCTCAATACCCACGTTACTACCTACTACTCAAACCCAGTTTTGGGTTACGCAACAATTTAAGCGATTTTCGAAACTTTCCTCGATCGCTTTACCCAACCTTGCGGACCAATACTGTCCGCCTAATTTCAACCCTCTACTGTTCGCGGAATGCCCGCTTAAAGCTGTCAATCAACGGTTTCGCCAAATAGGTCAAAAATGTCCGTGATCCCGTATTTATGTAAATTTCGGTCTGCATGCCGGCCTGTATGTCGGCCAACCGGTCACGGCCTTTACCTTCGCTACCAATCACTTCCAACCGCACGGTGAAGAAGGGGTCTCCGGTATTTTCATCTTTTTCTGCGTCCGCCGACTTGAAAACCACGCGACCACGGATCGTGTCGTCAATGCGCCGGTTAAAAGCCGTCACCGCAATCTTCGCGTCCTGGCCAACCCGGACATAATCAATGTCAGCAGGTTGAACCCGCGCCTGGACTACCAAGGGGGCGCCATGCGGTACAACTTCACCGATAAGGTCGGCGGCTCCCACCACCCCACCAATCGTGGTTGTCAGCAATCGTGTCAGCGTTCCTGTGACCGGTGCCCTGATTATCGAACCTGCAACGCTTTCACGGGCCGCTACCAACTGATCGCTGATCTCCGCCTGTTCTGCTACAATCTTGGCATATTCACGCGCCGCAGTGCTGGCATATTCACTGCGTGCCTTCTCTATCAAAACCCGAATTTCTTCAATCTGATTGTCAATGCCCTCGCCATCCAGCTTGAGCGATTCAACGGTACCTTCAAGTTCAAGAACTGCTCGCTCTCTCTCATTGAGCCGATTGCGCGCCACATACCCTTGTTGAGCCAACGGCAACAGCCGGTTGTATTCACGCCGGTTCATTTCCAGCATGGTTTGTTGGGAGCGCACACGTGCAAGAACGCCGTGTTTCTGCTTTTCCAGTGTCTCAACCTTTTTGGCGAGCGATTCAGTCTGGCGCGCCAGCACTTCGCGTCCGGAAGAATAGGCTTCACGTTGACTATCTACAAACTCCTGAACTGCCGGGTCTGGCTGGGTTGTAGGCGGCACTGAAGCCAATTCAATCATTGCCGGCTTTTGATCCGACTTGCTGACTTTTGCACCCACAACAACCGGGCTGCCTTCCCCTCCCCGCAACGTCAGTGGCTGCATGGGTTTGGGTTGAAAACCGCTGCCGCCACGCAGGGTCAGCGACTTGTGCGGAATTGCAGCGGTAACCATTGAACGCTGGCCTCCCGAACGTTCCGCATCCAGCCTCGCCTTCAGCGCCGTCAAGGACGCATGCCGCGCTTCCAGCTGGGTCAGGTCAGCCTGGGTTTGTGTCTCGTCGAGCGCCATAATCGGCTGCCCGGCTTCCAGTTGTGCGCCTTCCTTTACGAATATCTCGCGAACCCGACCGCCCCGCTGATGCTGAACGAGCTTGTTTTTTCCTTCGCTGACAAATGTACCGGGCGTAATCACCGCCGAAGCCAGGGGAAAGAATCCGGCCCACAACATGAACAGGCTGACCACAGCCCCCACAGCCCAATAGCCCGACCGGATTATCGAGCTGCTGTCAGTCTTGGCGGTGGCGCGCCAATGAATATCTGATTTGACTGGAGCCTTCACGTCGTCTGTCCCGCCTCCACTCGTACCTGTCCGCTGCGACGCGGCATGGCTGCATTCAGCGCCTGAATTTGAACTTCGGGTTTTTCGGCCATGTTACCGGCGGGCACTTCCGGCGCCTTTTCGGGCCGGTCATCTGAATGACGTGCGCGCCATTGTCCGTGGTTTTCTTTAAACGACACCACCTGGCCATCCCTCAGGGTCAGGACAAAGTCGGCGACTTTCAAAATCGACCGGCGTTGAGAGATCACCAGCGAAGAAACCCCCTGGTCGCGAGCCAGTGACAAAGACCGCAGCAAGGCATCTTCGGCCTGCTGATCAAGATGCGCATTTGGTTCATCCAGCACCAGAACGCGCGGATTGGCATAAAACGCCCGGGCAAGCGACAATTGTTGCTGTTGACCGCCGGACAGTTCGTGATTGTCGGCACCCAGTTGCGTGGCATAGGCATCGGGAAGCTTGGCAATCTGGCTGTGAATATCTGCCTTTTTCGCGGCCTCGATGATGCGATCTTCATCGGGATAGTTTTCGTAACGCGAGATGTTTTCAGCAATCGTGCCGGGGAACAATCTGGAATCCTGCGGCACATAGCCAATCGATCCACCTTTACGATCATCGGGCCATAACGACAGTTCAAAATCATCAAGCCTGACCGAGCCGTCAGTCGGTTTCAGCGCACCCGCCAGAAGTTTCGCCAGAGTAGTTTTGCCAGCTCCGGACGGTCCGATTATGGCCAGGATGTTTCCTGACTGCATGGCAAAGCTTACATCCTTCAAGATGGTCTGCATGCGGTTTCCGGTATCAACTTCGTAGTAGAGATTGTCCACCTCGATGTCACCAACCGTCATCGCCGGGACGACAGCGCGAATATCTTCGGGCTGGGCGGCTATGAAACTGGACAAGTTGGCGTATGCCGACCGGGCATGAATGATGCGGTCCCATGATCCGATAACTTGCTCAACTGGTACAAAGGCCCGGCTGGATATTAACGAAGAGGCAAAAATTACGCCGCCGGAAAGGTCACCGGCAAGCACCAGAAATGCACCCCAGGCCATAATAATGATTTGCAGGCCCTGACGTACGGTTCTGGATAGCCCAAAGAAAAAAGCGTTAACCTTGGCCGAACTGTCCGCCAGATTCAGCGCATTATCCATTTTTCCGCCCCAACGCTGCAAAAATGTTGGAAACAGCCCCATCGCCCGAATGTCCTCAGAACGGGTAATCAGTGCCTGGGAAAAAGATACCGCATCAGAGTTACTGCGGGTCGCCTGCTCACTGTCCTCAAGACTCAACTTGCGGTTGGCATAGGCAATTCCTGAGAGCAGCATGATGCCGATCAGCGTAATCACACCCAGCTGAATGTGGAGCGCAAATAGCAGAAACAGAAATATTGGTGTGAATGGCAGGTCGAACAAGCCGATCATTGCCCGTCCGGACAAAAAGGTGCGCAGTGCGTAAAAATCGCGCATCAATTGTGATTTCTGACCACCCATGTCGCCGGCGTGGATCAGTCCGTTAAACAATTTACCGGCAGTTTCTGTAACGAATTTGGCCGACATGCGTTGAGCAATCATCATCCGCACAGCTTCAGTAAAGCCAAGCATAACCAGTGCAACCAGCGCAATCAGCGTGATGTAAAGCAAGGTTTCCTTGCTGCTGGAAACCAGCACTCGATCATAGATGGCAATCATGTGAATCGGCATCGCGAGCAGCAAAATGTTGGCAACAATAGAAAACACCAGCAACCATCTGAAATTCTTCAGGATACTTTTACTCAAGCTTTCTGATTGATGTGTTTCTTGAACGCTGGACATACGCATACTCGCTGACGACATGGCCAGTCGTAAACGGATAAGGATAACAAAGTCTTTAATTTCCAAAGAATTAGGGTTAACCGGGTGTTAACAGTTCGGTCATCCGACAGCCTGTAATCGGCCTCCTAATCGGGCAAACGTCCGGTGAATTATCACGGCGAATTAGCAACCGGGGGAATGATCTTGAGATAGGCTGCGATGGCATCGCGGTCGGCTGCTGGCAAACGCGCCATGTTCTGCTGTACATCGACCATGTTTGAGCCAAATGAATCAAATTCCGGCGTAAATCCACTTTCAAACGAAAAGGCGATATCCTCCTCTGTCCAGTCACCGATACCATCGGGATGGGGAGTGATGTTGGGGATTTTCGACTTGCCTTCTGGAGACAGTCCACCAGCCAGCCAGACATCAAATTTCGGGCCCCCCAGAACATTGCGCGGCGTGTGGCAGGCGGCGCAATGACCAAGCACTTCAACCAGATAGCGACCACGTTGCAGCACTGCATTGTCTGCAGGCACGGCTACCACCATTTCGTCACGAACAAACAGCAGTTTCCATAATCCAAGTGTGCGGCGAATGTTGAACGGAAACCCACCCGGTGGGCAGGTGCCGGTTCGGCGACTTTTGGCAGGGACTGCAAAAACGCCCACAGGTTAGCCACATCCTTGTGGCTCATCTTGTTGTAGGAAGGATACGGAAAGGCCGGATAATAATGGGCTCCATCCGGCCTTACACCATGAATCATGGCGTTGGCGAAATCACCCAGCGACCAATTGCCAAGGCCGGCTTCATCATCGGGAGATATATTGGGGGCAACAAAAACTCCGAACGGTGTATCAAACTCTGCACCACCTGCCAGTTTCAGCTTCTCTTCATCGTCAGCTTTTGGACGTGCATGACAAGAAGCGCACCCACCAGCCCAGAACACCATTTCACCGGCGGCAGCATCGCCTGCCGGGAATTGCGCAATGGCCTGTTCGGGAAGCATTTTCGGTGCAGATAGCACCCAGGCCAGCGCCGCGCCGAGCACGGCTGCACAAAATATAACAAGCGTGAATCGGTTGAACACGCCAGTTATCGCCTACTCGGTGCGGTAGGCTTTATGGCAAGAACCACAGTTCGGCCCCACCGCACCCATCGCCGCCTTCAAACCGCCGAGATCGGAAATCGTTACCGACGTAGCGGCGATATATTTTGCCACGGCGGCATCAAATCCCGCTCGATCTGACCAAATTGCCGGAGCTGCTCGGGTTTTCGAACCGGTTTCAGATCCCTCTGGGAACATATAGCCAAAGCCAAGCGCTGCCGTGTTCATTGTCCGCATGGCGAGTTGAGCGGCGGCCGCGTCGAACGGAGTTTGACCCTTCGCCATTTGGGCCAGGGCCCTGATGGCGGCACCATTTTGCTTCATCACTGCCTGTCGTTCTTTGGCCGCGTCTCCAGCCGCCTGGGCCGAGCCGATAAAAACAAGACTGGCCGCGATCATCATTGCTGGAATACGTGTGAGCTTAAACATGGCAAAATAGCCTCTACCTCAAGAGTGATTTGAAGGGTTAAGTTTCCACACAAATTTGGTGCTGTCACCATGGTCTCACATCAAATTTACCAACCCGCAGATTTGAGCCGGTTGAGGCTGGGTGATGTCTGCAATCGGGCGTCTGAAATTACCATTGTTCATTTTTCAGATTGTGTCCGGCAATGCTTGTGCGTATGGAAAGTCTGCGATCAGGAACAATCGCGATTGCGGAGAGGTGCCGGAGTGGTCGAACGGGGCGGTCTCGAAAACCGTTGTGCGCGCGAGCGTACCCAGGGTTCGAATCCCTGTCTCTCCGCCATCACCGACGATTGCCGGAAGGCGCATGTCAGCTTTTGGCTGCGTCACCCGTGTTGGGCGATTCCAGTGCCAACGGTTTTGCAGCCCCGTCGGCAAGTTCGGGCGCTGCCTCTGCATCTGCCAGTCGAACCGTGACCTCCTTGTGCGCAAAGTGAATGCCTTCGCGGACAAAAAGATCCTGAATCGCTTCGTAAACGACCTTGCGCGTCACGAACTGTTCACCGGGCTTGGTCATGAATTTGACGCGAATGATCATCGCGCTGTCTTCCATTTTATAAACGCCCTGAGACTTGAGCGGTTGCACAAATGTATGGCCAACCTGAGGATGCTCCAACAATTGCTGGCCAAGTTTTTTGACCAGCTTGCGCAGCTTGTCCACATCCGTGTCATAGGTCACTCGCAGTGGCAGTTTCACCATCACCCAGTCGCGCGAATAATTGGTCAGCTGCTTGATCTCGCCAAAGGGAATAGTATGCAACGCTCCAAGATGGTGACGAAGCTGGAAGGACCTTATCGAGATCCTTTCGACAGTGCCCTTGATACCCTCGATCTCTATGTATTCGCCCTTGCGAAAGGCATCATCCAGCAGGAAAAAGGCTCCCGAAAAAATGTCGCGGATCAGCGTCTGTGCGCCAAATCCAACAGCAATACCGATGACACCCGCGCCGGCAAATATCGGTCCGATATCAAATCCCAGCCGCGACAGGAAAATCATCAAAGCAGTTGAGAACAGGACAATGATCATCAAGTAACGAATAATCGGCAGCAAAGTTGCCACACGGGTCGCGCCGGCACCACCACCTTCTCCTCCCAGTTCCTCTTCGGTTTCCGGTACACCACCTTCCTCTTCCAATCTGCGATCGATAAGCGCCGAAATCGCCCGATAGGCGAGCCAGCACAAGAATGTTGCCAGCACGATATCCAACAGCGCGCGCCAGTTGTTGGCCTCGCTGCTCAGGTCCACACCCCAGCTGCGGATGAGTTCTCCAACCGCAACAATCGTGATTATCCCCATTGCTGCTATCTCGATAAATGGCTTGAATACCGGTCGATATTCGAAGTCGTCCGCCGACAGTTGGGGGATTGATGCATCTGCACCGTCGCCTTCAGTCACAGCGTTCTGGGAGGTCAATCTCTCCCGTTCGGCGTTGGCACGTTCTTCAAAGTATCTGCTGCGCCTGTTGTACATCGCCTGAATGATGATGATCACAACTCCATAAGACATGAGTGCGGCCCAAAAGACGATAAACGGTGCGGCAATGATTGCGCCGGGATTTGGAAGACCAAGAACCAGACGAAATACGAAAGCGCCGAACGCCAGCAACATATATATTAGAAAAACGAAGGGAACGGTATTGGCCAGGCTCTTGCGAAGCTTGTAAAGCCACGCGCCGGCGCTTTTCGGCGCAAATATTTGCTGCCAGGCTTTCCAGTTCTTGAACGTCAAGATCGCCAATATCAAGGTTACAAAGCAGGCCGTGCTTATCTGAATTAATCGAATATTTTCAACCGTCAGCCCGGCAAAGTTCTGCGCCTCGCCTGTCAAGCTCATAAATCTCGCAAACGCAGCGATGACAACAGCAAAAGCAACTGCAATGCCCCAATCACGGTGGATCTTATTCGCCTGACTATCTGTCAGATTGACGATGCGATGAGTTGGCGCGTCATAGGCAAACACATTCCATGAGACACCCCGGATCATCAACCGATAGGATAGATAGGCCAGGATAATTTCGAATATGATCTGCCTTGACGGGTCATGACCTGAATCCAGGATAAGGGCGACGAGCATCGCCATGACAAAGAATATGGCGATGTAAACAATCGCCAGCACCACTCGAAACACCAGATATTTTGCCTTGTCTGCTGTGGTGGCGGGGTTTGGATCGTACATATACCTGAAATATTCGCGACCCCAGCGAAGAACCGGCTTGATGGCAAGCCAGCCAACAAACAGACCCAGCAATGCCGTCCCAATCGCCCGGTAGATCCAAAAGCTTGATCCGTCAGGACTGGCAATCTTGAGGGTTTTTTGGATATTTTGCCAAACGGTCGGGGCGCTGGCGAATGTATCCTTTACCCGTGACCTCGCCTTCAAGAAGAGTGCAGCTTGCGTATCATCTGCGGACTGGTCAGAAGACGCATTTTTTTGACCGTCAGGGCTGACAATAATTACCGTCGACCCGTTCGCGCGGGCTTCATCAATCACGGCTCCCAAGCCGCTGGTCGCACTTTCTTTGGAATCCGAAACGACCGAACCCGGCAGAAATTGAGCTTGAGCCCGGTTCAGATCCAGCCCGCCATTGCCGAAAAACAACAGCCCGAGCAGCGCCATCAAAATCGAAAATCTGTTCGAACGGATCAAGTACAGTCTCCCATCATATTCTGTAGTTCCAATCCATATGGAGCTATGGCGTGCTTGTGAAGACAAGATGTGTGAATTGAACCAAAGAGCTTGCCGACAACACTGAGCTTATCATCTTCGCACAGCCTGCTCCACAAGGAAGGCAAATACACGCAAGCGTGATCAAAGTGCCGCGCTCAGCCTCTTCACAAATTCTGCATCGCAAAGCTACAATTTCGAGGTTTTTCGCCCACCCATTATTTTGGAGTATATCCACATGACACCATTACGATTAGTTCTTCTGGCTGCTGCATTTGCAACTTGTGCTTCCACTGCTGCGACCGCGCAAGATGCCAATGCCAGCTTTTTTGTCACCAGCAAAGGCTCCGGTGATGGGGCAAATCTCGGTGGATTGGAGGGCGCTGACGCCCATTGTGCCGGACTGGCGAAAGCTGCCGGTATTCAGGGAAAAACCTGGCGTGCCTATCTATCGACCCAGGTAAAGGGCAAGCGAGGAATATCCGCCCGAGACCGTATCGGTACCGGTCCGTGGCACAATGTAAAAGGCGTCCTGATCGCAAAAAATTTGGACGAACTTCATATTTTGCCGAATCTCTACAAATCAACGGCATTGGATGAAAACGGCAATTTGGTCAAAGGTCGCGGAGATCAGCCTAACGAGCACGATATTCTCACAGGCACCAAGGCTGACGGCACCGCATACTTTCCTTGGGAAGAGGGCGACAAAACCTGTTCCAACTGGACCAGTAATGGCGAGGGTAGCGCTACGGTAGGCCATCACGACCGCCATGGCGGAGGCAATGTATCCTGGAACCAGGCCCATAATTCGCGCGGGTGCGGCCAGGATGCCCTGAAAGGCACGGGCGGCGCGGGCCTCTTTTATTGCTTCGCTCAATAGCCGATTAGATATTCGCAAGAGAATTGCGTGGGGGGCTACATATTAAGTTGCCCTCCACGAATCCACCTTGTCACGAGTGGCGGTTGAACCAATTCAGCTTTTTTTGCCAACGTGCTATGATTGAGGATCTGTCGTGCCCGACCAATTCGCGTGAGTCACACTCCCGATAGGAGAATGAAGTATGTCACCAGCGCAGTTCACCCGTCGTTCCCTTCTGGTAACCGGAGGTGCTGTCGTTGCGGCCGGATTTCGTGGGCTCGCCGATTCAGCTGGTGCACAGAGCATCGCACCGACACGTTCCATGCGCGGTGGTTCCAACAATTACCTTCCCGGTGCGCCGATCGTTCAGCGAATTGGTGGTGGAGGTTTTTGGATGACTGGTACGGTTCGCCGTGCAGTTGATGGTGCTCCGCTCGCAGGCCAAAGAATCCAGATCTGGGCTCATACGACAGAGGGGCACGAACGCGACCCGCATAGCCATGGTGCCACGCGAACAGATCAGGATGGGATATTTCGTCTTGAAATGCCACAGATCGTCCCTGCCTTCGGTCAGGCACATGGTCATCTCGCATATGATGATGAGGAGTACAAAACCGTCTTCCTGCGTCCGGTGATGGCCAGCTCCGCAGACAACAGTCTGAGCGCCCATTTTGTTCTTCAGCCGGTCTGATCGACGCTAGTTCAATGGTAATGAACCTGATCCGCACGACATTAACCTGGTGTGCCCTTGCGGTCATAATTGCCGTCCCTGTAATTGCCGCCGCGACAAGCCCGCTGCTGGCCTGGCGCGATCCCATATATATTGCCGCGGGATTTGCCGGCATTATCGCGATGGTCTTGTTGTTCCTACAGCCTTTGCTGATCGGCGGGCTCTTGCCGGGCCTGCCGGCTCCACTTAACCGAAATATCCATCGCTGGGTGGGAAGTGGCCTGATCTTGGCGGTTGTGATCCACGTTGCTGGCCTTTGGGTGACAAGCCCGCCCGACGTTGTTGACGCCCTGCTTTTTATGTCACCAACACCATTTTCCTCCTGGGGGGTGATCGCCATGTGGACCGCCTTCGGTGCGGCCCTTGTGATCATTTTCCGTCGGCGCATGCCAGCGCAATTTTGGCGCCTCGGTCACACAGTTCTTGTGGCTATCACTGTCGTTGGAAGTGTGGTTCATGCGTTGCTGATCGAAGGGACCATGGAGGCCTATTCCAAGTCCGCGCTCTGCGGGCTGGTCCTCGTTGTAACCATAATGGCGGTGACAAAACTGCGAGTGTGGACGGTGTTGGTACGACGCAGAAATTGACCGGCTCGATTCGGTACTTTTGAACCAGGACCGTAATGATTGGCGCCTTAACCCGGCCAAAGCGCAGTTTGAGGATGGAACTGGGACCACGCGAACCAGAACGCCTGATGACTTCCCAGATCGGAACCATCGGCATCTACAGCTTTGATGCCGCCGGCATCCAGATTCAGACGAATGTTTTCAAAGGCGATCTCATCGCCATTCTTCAATGCCACATATGCCTTGCTTCGCTGAAAAGCCACCGGTCGGCCGGATGCAGCAATGACGCCAATGATATCCTCGTGAACGGGCAATCGAGCATCAACATCACCGACGGGAAATATCGGGCCATTGGCGTCGCGGCCATTGCGAAAGTCGGGATTGCGCCCCAGCGCCAATGATTCAACCAGCACGGTTGTCTGAGGATGAGCCTTTTTCCATGTGCCCCAGTCGGTGGTAATCACAGTCGCTTGCTTCAGCTGCAAATTCTTCGCCGCAAGAGGACCGGTCACTGCGTTGCCCAAAAACGTATCAAATACCGAAAATGTATTGATGTCATACATCACCTTGTTTGAACGAATAAGCAGGCCGGATGTGCGCAATATTGGCCGATCAATGCCCTTCGGCAGTCGATCAGTGAAATAGGCCTGGGCCGAACCGCATAGGGTGCAATAGGGTATTCCAAGATGTCTGCCACCCAGTGTGTCATTCACCATCTCGCGCACTTCCATAATGCGTCGTGGATAGGCCCGATATTCGCCATTTACCTGAATTCCAAAAACAATGTCTTCATCGCCAAGCCAGGTCGCTGCATCTGCGCTGGTCACTTTCGGGTTGTCGGCAGCGGGAATGCAATTGCATAGCTTATCTGTGGTATCGTATTGACGGTCGTCGATTAGAACACCCCCCAAGAAACGTGCCTCCAATCAATTTTGCCTTCAACAAAGATCCTTTCCCAACCAGGCACAATGCTCGTAAAAATGGTTCGCTTGACCCGCAGGTAATCAGGAGGAGCAGGAATATCCCACGCTATGAGATGGTTGGTCACGGCCCCCCAATGGTCTCCATTTTGCAATTTCTTGCCCAGCAGGCGGGAAGCCGCATCTGCCAGTGCTGCGCTCAATTGCCGGCTTGAGACGAAGCGCATCAAATCGCTGATAATCCAGGCAATTCGAGGGTCTTTTGACAGGGCTATTTGGTTCAGAGCCAGGCTCTGCTCTGTCCCCCAGTTCGATTGAACCATGCTGTCAACAAAAGCCACCTGCACAGCAGATTGCAATTCTTCGGAGAAGGGCCCTTGCGGGATTTGCGGAGGTGTGCCGAATTGTTCAATCACATAATCCGGCAGCGCTGTCGTTTCCTGAGCCCGCAGAGCATCGGCCCAAAACAGACAGAACGCTGCCAGGGTTGCAACAAATATGACGCGAGCTTGGGAGCCGATTAGCAATGCCATCGAAGAACCTTTCGTGGTAATTTCATCTTCAGTTGCACAGGCAATCAAGGAATGCGCCTGCGAAACCAGCAACGCAAAGCTCACACAAAACCGGCGCGTTACAATTTGACGAGTATGCCTTCAACCAGGCTTAGCGCTAATCACGATTACATCAGCTTTTGGTGATTATTGACCATCCGCCGAGTGTTGTTTGCTCTGCCCTTTTTCGTCAGCTGAGTGATGGCTCAGTTTCGAAACATGCCGCTGAAGAGATTATCGAATCACGGTCCTACTTTTTTTCCGATGTTCGCCATCTCGGCTCGCTGAATTGTCAGGACCGCCGCCGCGTAGTCCCCAAGCGCCATACCTCGAAAGGCAAATGTGGCAGGCTTTTCACCAATATCTGTCGCCACTCTATTTGAAGCCAGATCGATAAGATCACCCGTGATCAATTCACGATCGAACATTGGCTTGTCACTTTCGGCTTCCTGGATCAGATCATCCACGATGACGGTTTTAAAAGCACCCATGGATTGCGGAATCCAGGGCACACATGCGTCGGTGATGGCTGCAAACGCATTCGATTTTAACCACCGCGCATCCAAAAATGGTTTGATCGAAAAGTCCAGGGTAACGGAAGTCACTACCATGTCGGCATCACTCAGCGCTTCCTGTGGATCAGTTGTTGTATCAGCCTCCAGCCCCATGTTGTGAGCCTTTCGGCAAAGCTTGTCGATATTGGCTTTGCCACGGCCCAGCACGCAGATGCGTTTCAAAGGAAACAGTTCAGAAAATGCTTCAAGGTGCGAATGCGCCTGTATGCCGGCTCCAATCAAGGTCAAATTTTCTGAGGTCGGATCAGCCAGACGTCGCGCTGCAACCGCAGAAAGAGCCGCGGTCCGCATCGCGGTAATGGCGTTTGCCCCCAATATTGCTCTGATACATCCAGTTTCAGCGTCCAGTACCATCAGCGCTCCGTTGATGGCGGAAAGGCCGCGCTTTGAGTTTTCCGGGCAAACGCTCACCTGCTTGACGACAATAAACCCATCTTCCCCAACGGCGAGGGTCGACATCATGTAACGCTCTCGTCCGGGAATAATTACCGATTTGGGTGTTGTGTGAAGTCGTCCGTCGGCTTTTGCCAGAAGCGCCTCTTCAATGGCATCTGCCATGTCCAGAGGCGAGATCTGCAACGCCTCAATCATGTCCTCGGATAGATAAAGAAACTCATCACTGGTATGTGGCATAGGCACCTCAAAATTCTCACAACTTAGGCTCAGAATCCATTAATCTGATGTATTCTGTTGGACATGTCACGCCCGCCAAAAGCAAACCAGTTCCAATTCCGGTTCGGAAAAAGTCGACACCTGTTTGGTGAGGCCCAACTGCTTCGATCAAGCTGCGATGTCAGTCATCAGGTGCCTCTCCCCTGGGGAGGTCAACACCGAGCGGTATTACAGACAGAAGTGCGCGGTTGGACAGATGGGCAATGGGGCATTCGACGCCAGCACTTTATGTTTAACCATCGACACGCCGGACATGTCAGGCGGACTGGTGCCCCTAAATAATTTGACCTTCATTCCAGCATGATTGACCAAGCACGTATCGCCAATCAGCAAGAATTCGTTACTCAACGCAGCCGGTTGTTTTTGCCGACCTGCCAAATATGACCGGCGTTGCAATTCATAATCGTTTTGGCCAGGCCATGTCTGGGCCAGTGCGAAAATAGGATACGTTGTTGGTAAAAATACTGGTTGGAACCAGTTTGATCATTCTGCCCGACGGATCGTCGATCCGTGCGATGTTCTCGACGAACCAGTTATTCCAGGACGATTCATCCTCCCCGAGATATTTGGACAACAGGCGTTTGAATCGGCTTGAAGAACTGGCTTCCACGGAAGCCTCACCGCGCAATCCCAGATGCAGCAGGATACCCTCGGCATTGTCATAATGAACAATTTCAACTGCGCATCTGGCATCGTCCTGCAGGCGTTCGACAGAACTGCCTTCCTTTGAACCCAGGAGCCACAAGGCACCATCTTCCCAAATGAACCAGACCGGCGCATTGCGCGGTCCATCGCGGCTTGCCGTGGCCAGATTGGCCATCAGCGGGAGTTGCAGTATTTCTTCAGGGTCAAATGTTTGAGCCATGACTGGATCTAAGCATCAGTTTGGGCAGGGGACATGCAACTAGCCGAGATCCGTCACTCCGTATACGGCTTAATGTCTGCATCTGTGATCGTGTAGCCAACATTGGCGACCAGTGTTGAGACAGGTTTTGCCTTCAATGTTCCGATCAACCACACCGGATCATAGAGCTCCGAGACGTTCATCCCCATTGCATTCTCCACATAGACAATCTGATTGGCCGCCGGGGGGGGCACATGGATGCAGGCGCCAAGATAGGGGACGAACAGAAAATCAACGACCTTTTCACCTTCAAATGAAAGAGGCGTGACATAGCCGGCAATCTTGACTTCCAGACCATTCAGGTTCGTCGCCAAAGCGTCGCCGTCCTGCGGCTGCATCTGGCGCATGAATTCCATGCTGTCGACATATTCGTCCATATCTTCCCGCGAACCGCCAAACTCCGACAGTTTGGGCATGCCCTTTGGCTTGGCGAATTTGCCGAAATCGATCGTTGGCGCATTGCTGTTGGGCGGGACGAGATCAGCCCATGTTATGATCTTGGGTGCTGCATTTGCTGAAAATGCGGCCATAACTACGATCGCAATCACGCCTGCCAATACTTGAAGTGGTTTCATCTTCATATTTCCTGATCAAGTTCTAATCGTTAGTCCATCCGACAAGGACAATTGATAAGCACGCATTGCTGGCACAATTGAGACGATCATTCCGCCAACAAATATGGCCAACAACAATTTGGCCTCCAATGCTGTTGTCAGTTTGAGTTCCAGGGCCAATCCCAACTGGTCCTCAATCATCGAACGGCCAAAATACAATATACCGAAGCTGACAATTACACCCAAACAAATTCCGGTGACTACAAGTGCCGCAGCCTCTGAAATCAGCAGACCAAAAACGTGAGCCGGACGGGCCCCCACCGATCGCAGGATTGCCATTTCGCGGCGGCGCTCGTTGAGCGATCCGAGCACCGAGGTGACCATGCCCAGCAAGGCTGTAACAACCACCATTGCCGATATCGCCAGAAGTGCCATTTCCACATTGCCCAATATCTTCCACAATTGGCCGAAGGCGACACCCGGCAAAATCGCGCTGATGGCTTCCTGCGGATAGGTATTGACCCACCGCTGCAGTGAAAAAGTCATCATGCGCGACTTCAACCCGACATAAAGTGCGGTGGCGGATTTGGGTGCCAGATCGAGTTCGCGGACCTGTTCGGCCGATTGAATATCGTCTCCCCGGGGTGCCGATCCTTTTTCCCAGCCCACATGAATCGCCTCGATTGCCTGCATCTCCA
The DNA here is from genome assembly GCA_011087605.1 of Hyphomicrobiales bacterium. Lineage (GTDB taxonomy): Bacteria > Pseudomonadota > Alphaproteobacteria > Rhizobiales > Rhizobiaceae > Pseudahrensia. Next base: position 2,370 of record JAALLE010000070.1, on the reverse strand, counting down.
GATGAACGGTGCGGTCCACCGGTGTTCCGGTGGGTTTGAGAATGCCGGAAACCCGAAACGGCTTATCGCCATGATCTGCTCCCAGGCTCACCCGACCGGACCCATGCGCAACAACAATCTCGGACCCGACCTGATAGCCCAGTTCCTGTGCCACCTTGTGGCCGATGACTGCTTCGAACAGATCGTCAAATCGCTGGCCGGATGAAAACTCAAGCGGTTGATTGCGCCGATACCGGTAGTGATCGAAATAATCTGAAGTTGTCCCCATGACCCGGAATCCCCGGTGACTGTCACCCAGGGCAATCGGCACCACCCATTTCACTTCAGGCCGGGCCTTGATGTCTTCCACCGTCTGCCAGGTTATGTTTGCGGTCGCGTCACCGATCCGGAACACCGCATATAACAGCAATTGAACATCGCCTGCGCGGGCACCAATGATCAGATCGGTTCCGGCAATCGTATTGAGAAAACTTGTCTTGGCGCCGGTTCGGATTTTCTCAACGCCCAGCAGCAAGACAACGGAAAGCGCGATGGAAAGCACCGTCAGCAGCGCGGTGATGCGCCTGTTGCGCAGGCTCTGAAGCGCAAGTCTTGGAATGATCATCAGCGCCCACCTTCTGTGATGTCGAGATTGCACAAATCGGCAAGCTCCAAAACACGGTCAAAGCGCGCCGCAAGCCTGGTGTTGTGGGTGACCATCAGCAACGTGGCCTGATTGTGCTGCTGTTGCGAAAACAGTAAATCGACAAATTCCGACTGGCGGTCCTCATCCAGCGCCGAGGTTGGTTCATCGGCAATGATCAGCGGCGGTGCGCCAACAAAAGCCCGTGCGGCAGCCACCCGTTGCTGTTGGCCAACCGACAATTGCGCCGCCTTTTGCATCGCCAGCTCGGTCCTGCCAAGGCCAAGCCGATCCAGCAGATACCGCGCCTTTTCCTGCTTTTGTGATGCCGTCAGATGACGCTGGTGGGAAAATTCCAGCGCCAGGATGACATTGTCCAAAACTGACAGATAGGGCAGCAGATTGAGCTGCTGAAATATGACCCCCAACGTGTCTGCCCTGAACTTGTCGCGCTGCCTGCCCGACATCTTTTCAAGCTGCTGTCCAAACACATTGATGCTGCCATTACTCGGCGTGAGTATTCCGCATATCAGTCCCAGCAATGTGGATTTGCCGGACCCGGACGGCCCGACAAGCGCAACACGTTCGCCTATCTCAATCTTCAACGATGATATTTCGAGAGCGAATGAATGGCTGTCATTTGAAAATCGAAACCGCAGATCCTCAATTGAAACCGCGGCGGCGGCGGCGGCGTCAGTCTCGGCGGCGGCGGTAGCAGCGGCGACACGCATTTTGGTTAACCACCAATTGCCTGTGAGAGGTCCACGCTTGTCTGATCCTTTTCAACTTCGATGGCGGCCTGCCCGGCATTGCCGATTGCTTCCACTTCTATCTCTTCTGCGCGTTGAAAAATACCAAAAAATTGTATCGCCAGGGAAGTTGCGCTCGCCGGATTTTCGCAGGTCATTGTCCAGGTGACATGAAATTCTGCATGGTCCTCTTCGGTTTCAAACTCCGCATGCTGGTCGGAAGCCGTGCAATTTGCGTCGTCCGGCAGCACAAATAGGGTCTCCGGCTTTTGCAGCTGTGACAGGGCGTTGGTAACCGCCGATTTCTGCGCATCATTTTCTGCAGCGTGTTCAAAACCAACAATATCGTCGCCCGGCGCTTCCAGTTCGAATTGCAGAACTTTTCCTTCCTGCGCCAGCCGCAGCGTGCTGACACCATGTTCATGGGCGTCGAGGTTGCGTTCGCTGGCCTGCAGGCTGGTGGGGCCAAATGCCAGCGCGGAAGCTGCAGCCAGCACAATCGATACTTTTCTTGAGATTTTCATGGGTGTCCTTTTGTTTTCGTGCGGCTTGTTATTGATCGGTGCGCCCTCCAATACAGACTTGGCAATACAGATTTGGCAGCACAAACTGGCAAATTGAAGGTGCGGAAATTACATCTCAAACGAGATGATTGGTAGGGCGAATCTATGAGTAATGTAATAACATTACCAAATCAACAAGAATTCGCTGAACATTCACGAATATATGTGCGGGGTGTGGATGGGTTGTAGGAATTGTGGGGGTTTGGAGGCTGGTGTTGAGATGGATTTGAGTGTTGGGGGGGTAGGTTTTGTTTGCGAGATGTTTGATTCGCGCTCACGCAGGCGGCTGCGGCCTTCGCTCCGCGGCCTGATACGGGCGTTGAGATGGATTTGAGGGTTAGGGGGTAGGTTTTGTTTGCGCTCACGCAGGCGGGCAAAGGCCCGCCGCTCCGCGGGGGCGGTCTTTCGACCGGGCCGCTCTTCGCGGCCTGATACG
>JAALLE010000170.1 GCA_011087605.1 Hyphomicrobiales bacterium | reverse complement strand
ATCAAATTGTCGCACCTAATGGCAGCAGAAATAGGGTAGCTGAGTAGTTACCTCTTTTTATCCATTTGTGCAGCCTCACGACGTAGTCTGGCAATATCTCGCATCCAGTGCTTGATGTTTCGTGCCGGTACGCCACCAAGTTGAACACCAGGAGGCACATCGGTTGAGACCCCGCTCAATCCGGCTATCTGTGCACCTGATCCAATTTTTATATGTCCGTTGACCGCAGTTTGCCCGCCAAGCACCACATAATCACCTAACTCGCTGCTACCTGCAATGCCGGTTTGACCAACGATGACACAATGCTGACCAATCACCACATTGTGGCCAATCATCACGAGGTCATCGATCTTTGTTCCTTCGCCGATAACGGTGTCACGGTTGGAACCACGGTCAACGCAACTATTGGCACCTATTTCGACTTTGTCCTGAATGACGACCCGTCCCACCTGAGGAATTTTGAGATGCCCGCCCGGACCCATCGCAAAGCCAAATCCATCGTTGCCGATGCGAACTCCGCTGTGAATGATGACGTCGTCACCAATCACCGCATGGATGACGGTAGCTCCCGCACAGACTGCTGTGTTTCTGCCTACCTGTACATTTGGACCAATAACCACATTTGGGCCAATAAGCGCATCTCGACCAATACTGGCACCCGGTCCAATCACTGCGCCGTGCTCGATTGTGGCCCCGTCTTCAACCTGGGCGCTTGGATCGACAAAAGCGCCTGTGGCAATTCCGGTGGCGATTATGGGTTGCGGTCGCATGGCGGTTGGAAACATCAGCCCCATAGCCCGAGCGAAGGACTTGTAGGGTTGGGAACTGACCAAAGCGACTACACTGTCTGGAACCGAATCCACATAGCGTTGTGCACAGATGACGGCTGCTGCCTTGGTCGATGTCAATGCTGTGGCATATTTGGGATTATCGATGAATGTCAGACTACCGGATCCGGCAGATTCAATCGGCTGTACCGAAAGAATTTCGATGGTTGCGTCTGCGTTATCTGACAGGCTGCAATCAGTACCCTGGGCAATATCACCGATGGTGATGCCGGAAAGGGATTCAAGGAAGGATACGGCCTGTGCCAATTTTCAAAACCCATTTATGCAAAAGCCGCCACGCTGGTGACGGCTTTCGGCGTTTCTCGAAGTGAGAAAACTAGAAACTGCTGCTAACACCAAAGCGGAAGAACTCAGTTTCATCAAAGTCTTCTTTCGTCAACACATGAGAAAAGTCACCGCGAAGCGGGCCAAATGGTGATTCCCAGATTATGGATGCACCAACGGAGGCGCGAATAGCATCTGAGTCGGAAATGGCAACCGACGAGGAATAATCACTGTCATACAGCGTGCCTGCTTCAGCAAAGAGTGCAGCACTGATTCCGTAAGATCTCGGCAGGAACGGCAATGGGAATTTAATCTCAGCTGTTGCGTTATAATAGGTCAAACCACCGATCGCTTCGGTGCCTTCCCTTGGCCCAAGACCACGTGTGTCAAACCCACGAATTGTTTCACCACCCTGGAAGAAGTGATCCGTGACACGCAACGTATCATCGCCGAAAGTGAAGATGTGGCCGCCGCCAAGAGCCCCCATCAGCACGATGTCCGCGTCTTCTGACAGCAAATAGTAGCCAACAGCACGTGCTGTGGAGCGAACATATTCACCATCGCCACCAACACCGGCAAAATCCTGTTCAAACTTCGCGTAGATGCCTTCGCGTGGAGAGCGAATGCTATCCAAATCCGAATATGTCAGACTGTAGCCGAGAGAAGATGTCAGATACGGACTGCGGGTTACACTGTCCTGCACCGCGATACTTGTACTGGTGCTGGTAAGTTCTTCGTGCTCAATCGTGTAATTGATTCCCAGACGCAAGTTTTCTGTAAGCGGTGCGGTCGCGTGTATGCGCCCAAGAATTATTTCAGAGGAATAGTCAGCGTTGCTGTTTGAATCTGAAATAACTCTGGAAACATCAAATCCCGCAGCAATTCTGTGACCGAGGAAATAAGGCTCTGTGAAAGACAGTTCATATTTGCGTGCATCCTCGCCCAGACCACTGGAAACTTTCAAATACTGGCCGCGGCCAAGGAAGTTTTTCTCGGTCATGCTGATTTCGGCAATCGCCCCACCATTGGACGAATAGCCTCCACCAATTGCAAACTCACCGGTTGCCTTGTCTTTGACCTGAACCACAACGACAACGCGATCAGGTGCCGAGCCCTGGCGGGTTGAAACGCGCACGGCGTCGAAAAAGCCCAGTCTGTCGAGACGGGTTTTACCCTGATTCACCAGAACTTTGTTGTAGGCATCTCCTTCAGATACGTCGAATTCACGGCGGATAACGTAATCTCGTGTGCGATCATTGCCGATGACATCAATGCGTTCAATATAAACGCGCGGTCCATCGTCAATAAAAAACGTAATGTTAATTGTGCGGCTGTCGAGATCGCGATCGCCACGCGGTGTCACTTCTGAAAATGCATAACCGGACCGAGCGATGGCATTTGTCATCGCAACCAACGACTTTTCAACATCTCGCGCGCTGTAAATATCTCCAGGAGCAATTTCCAATTCACCACGCAGGGCTTCAGCATCAACTACCGCCAATGCGTTGTCGATTTCGACCGAACCGAAACGGTATAAGTCGCCCTCATCAACAGTGATGGTGATTGTATAGGCGTTGTCTGCGGCGTTGAAATCACCCACCGAAGAAATTACCTGAAAATCGGCATAACCACGGTTGTAGTAGAAAGTACGCAGCCGGGCTTCGTCCGCCCGCAGTCTGTCGGGATCATAAACATCGTCGCGTTTCAACCAGCTCAGGAAATTGCTTTCGTTGTGAGAGATAACCTCCATCAAGCGGTTATCACCATAGGCATTGTTCCCAATGAAATTAATTGCAGCGATTTCTGTACGATCACCCTCATTGATTTGATAGACCACGTTGACGCGATTGTTTTCGAGCTGATCAATACGGGCCGTTACCTGCGAAGAGGCCCTGCCCGACCGGCGGACAGTTTCTTGGATGCGTTCGATATCGCTGTCGACTTTGGCCTGGCTGAAAATGCCAAGGCTTTGCGATTGGACAATTCCCTGCAGCTGTTCGTCGCGAACTTTGTCATTGCCTTCAAACAGGACAAGGTTGATTGTTGGGTTTTCTTCCACCTGCACAACCAACACGCCGCCGCTGCGGGTAATGCGTACGTCAGCAAACAATCCTGTGGCAAACAGATTTTGCAGCGATTCATCGGTGTCAAAGGAACTATAGCTGCGACCTGGCTTTATCGTCACGTAAGAACGGATAGTGGCGGAATCAACGCGCTGATTGCCGCGAACACTGATCGAGTTAACGACTGCAGCGTGGGCACCGCTGGTCAACGGTGAGGAGGCTACAAGCGCCGGAGTTCCCACGATGAAAGTGAGGACGGCCAATATACGCATAAACGACGCGCAAAGCTGGATGAATGGTTTCATGAAGCTGACTTGCCTTCGAACTAAAAATTGCTACTCACGAATATGCGTGAGGTGAGATTAATTTCATATGTCTGAACCACGGCGGAAATTCGGCAGTTACAGACACTTGTTAAGAGTTTGTACAGTCTTTTTTTACGGTTGCAACCACTCTTGCCGCGTCTCCTTGCCAAATTCTTTGCAGAGCGACGAAAAGGCCACACCAAGTGGGGCATTGGTAAATTTTTGTAACTACTCAGCTACCCTATTTCTGCTGCCATTAGGTGCGACAATTTG
>JAALLE010000069.1 GCA_011087605.1 Hyphomicrobiales bacterium | reverse complement strand
TCAAATTGTCGCACCTAATGGCAGCAGAAATAGGGTAGCTGAGTAGTTACGTTTTGTCATCAAATCCAGCCTCAACGATCCCGACATTTCACTCAAAGATGTATTCTTCGGGGCATTCCCTTTCGCGGTGATCATGTTGCTGGTACTGATCCTCATTATTGCCTTCCCGGTGTTGTCCACCGGCATTCTCAACTAATTCAACCAAGGGGGATGCGCCATGCGCAACGTCACTTCAGAAACGATCACCAAAGCCTTCCTTGACTATTGCAGCGACGATACCGACCCGAGATTGATGTTCATCATTGAACGGCTGGCAAATCACTTGCACGATTTTGTCCGCGAGACGAACCTGACCCACGAAGAATGGCAAAAGGGCCTTGAACTGTTGATGGCCGCTGGCAATATTTCCACGCCGGAACGCAATGAATTCATCCTGTTTTCCGACGTCCTGGGCCTCTCCTCACTGGTCGACATGGTCAACTCGGCTGAAAATGGTACACCGTCCAGTGTGTTGGGACCGTTCCACATTCTCGGCGCACCAGATGTGCCGGTTGGCGCTGATCTGAAAGGTGGAAATGAGGGCACAACCGTTGTCGTTGGCGGGCGGGTAACGACCAGCCAGGGAGCGCCCATCGAGGGTGCAGAACTGGAAATCTGGCAAACAGCGGACAACGGCCTTTATTCGAACCAGGATGAAGCTCAGCCGGAATATAATCTGCGCGCCCATATGACGACGGCTGCTGATGGTCGTTATCTGTTCTCAACCGTCCGACCAGCACCCTATACCGTGCCGGATGACGGCCCCGTAGGCGAATTGCTGAACTCAACGGGTCGCCACCCTTGGCGTCCCTCGCATTTGCATTTCATCGTCACTGCACCCGGCCATCGGTCGCTGGTCACGGAAGTATTTCCCAGCGACGATCCCTATCTCGACGAAGATCCGGTGTTTGGTGTGCGTGAGCAACTGGTGATGGATTATCAAAAACGCGAAGACCCTTCCGACCTTCCTGATGATCTGGAAGCCAAGGCAGAACTGAAATCTCCCTTTTATGTGGTCGATTTTGATTTTGTACTGGCCGACGCGTCAACAAGCTGAACCGGCGTTCTCGACCTAGTTTACGAGGTCATCACCAAGAAAATTGCTGGTACGACGATAGTGACTGACCAGCAATTTTGCAGCCAGATCGGCGTCGCGAGCCAGAACGGAATCGCAGATCGCGTTATGCTCTTCGGCAATGTCACGTTCAGGATACGCCTTGGTTCCCGACAATTGGCGATAGCGAACATTTTGATCATACAGCTGGTCGCAAAACTTCAATAGCATTGAAGAACCGCACTCGCTGATCAAGGTCATGTGAAACCGTTTGTGCTGGTCCTCCCAGTCCTTGTTGGCGACGAAATGATCTGAATCTGCAGAGCGGGGAATGCGCGATAGTCGGTAATTGGCGAGCACAACTCGCTCCTCCCACGCTGCAGTTCCATTGGCAATGGACTCCCGCAAGGCTCTTTCTTCAAGCCAACAGCGCGTCTTCAGAAGTTCTTCAAATTCCTGTGCGCTGACTTCAGACACACGAAATCCCCGCTGGTCATTACGCTCGACAAAATGATCCGAGGTCAAAAGGCTCAAGGCTTCTCGGATGGGTGAGGTTCCCACATCGTAGGTGCGGCGCAATTCCTCGATTTTTAACTTGCGACCCGGTTTCAGGGCGCCCGATATTATGTCCTCGCGAAGCCGCATATAGGCGCGGCTAGTCATCGATTCTGATCCAGCGCCGTCCGTCGCGCCGGTATCGCGGTGCCCAACCCCCTCGTCCATTTCTGCAGGTTCACTCATGAAGTTTTAAACTCTTCCTTTGTTGGTGCCGAACCGGGATGAATCTTTCCCCGGTTCGTTGACGGGCATCTCTCAATGCCGGGAGCAGTGCGCCTCTTGTGAGCTCTAGCTCATTTGGCAGGTAATTGCACCGTTGCCAGGTCTGTACCCACGACTGTGTTGCCGGAGAATCCACCACCGGTGACCGCTGCTTTGTAGGCCGCTTCGTCCAATGCACCACCAGGTATGGGATAGGGTCCTTGACGCTTTGCGCCCATGGGTGGAATCAGATGAGTCAACATAAGATGTTTGGCACCGGTGCGCTGAGCCATGCTGCCCAGATCGGTAGCTGTGGATTGACGGAAATATATGGGCGGTGGAAATCCGCTTTTCCTGTCAGGCCCCATAACCGGATGAATTGTCGAGTGAACAATAATATCCGCACCCATGGCGAGCTTTTCAACCTGAGCTGATGTTGATGTATCGCGCGGTGGCTTTGGCTTGTCGTTACCCGCATCGCCACCGATGACGACGCTGCCAGCAGGAGTGTCCACTCGATAGGACGCATGGCCAGGAATGTGACGTGAATTGATGGCGCTGACCTTAACGTCGCCTGAACTCCAGACAACGACAGGCTCCTTTGCAGGTGCAAAAGCCATTACATTGATCAGATCTTTTGGACCACCAGCCAGACGCTTGGGGTTTTCCACCAACCGCTGCTCCATTTCGCCAGACTCAATCAATGAATCACCAATATGTGCAGCGAAATTACGGCCACTTAGCGTGTGCCCGCGCGGTGATTTTGCGTCTTCACTGACCGCCAGATCCACCTTCGGCCCGCCGGAATTAAAATGCCAGCGCAACTGCATCATGTCAGCCAGCCCTTCGGTATGGTCTGAATGCATGTGGGTGATGAAAATTGCATTGAGTTTGCCGACCGGCACCCCAATTTGTGACAGGCGCTGTGTGGTGCCCCGCCCGGTATCAAATTGTAATTTGATTGCACCGCATTTGTTTTCATCACCTCCAACCTGCACCAGAGTTCCGGCCCCGGCCTGCCCTTTGAATACAGGAGGTCCACCTTGGGTTCCTGTTAAAGTGACTTTCATGCAGGGTGCAGCCCAAGCTGCTCCACCCAACGCCGTGACGGACACCGCCAACACGTTGATCATTGCTCTAATATACGAATTCATTGATTACCTCCCGTGAGCATTGAAACTGACGCTGCCCTGGCACCTGTCAGCGGAATTTGAAGGATCGACACCGATCCACACAGAGGCCGCTCAAGCCTCTTCGAATAATTTTATAGATATTTTTGGATATTTGCAAAATATATCGTTTTTATTTTTCTCAGAACCCGGTATGATCAATCAGATTTGTAAAGCGATAGATTGGGAGCTGGCATGCGTCTGGTGTCATTTAAGGGAGCGGATGGACCGCGTATCGGGGTTGTGCAGGATGATGGGGTCATCGACCTGACGGAAGTGGATGCTTCTGCACCTCGAACCATCGCAGCGGCAATCCGCGAAGAACGTATGAACGAGATTGGGACACTAGCTGGCAAAGCAGATCCGGGCAATCGACTGGATTTTGACAGCCTTGATTTTGAACTGCCGATTGCCGACCCGGGCAAAATTTTATGCCTTGGGCTGAACTATATGGATCACGTCAACGAAGGTCCGTTCAACAAGCCAGATTTTCCGGCAATCTTTGTACGAACACCGACCTCTCTGGTCCCCCATGGCAAGCCGATAATTCGACCGCTTCAATCCGAAACAATGGACTACGAAGCTGAACTGGCACTGATAATCGGCAAACGCTCTCGCCATTTGACCATGGACAACGCGTTGTCGGCCGTTGCTGGTTACAGCTGTTTCAACGACGGCTCGGTACGCGAATATCAGCGCCATACCATCCAATGGACGATGGGTAAGAATTTCGACCAGACAGGCCCCTTCGGCCCGGTATTTGTAACGCCCGATGAGCTGCCGGAAGCGGCCGATGGACTAAAGATTGAGTGCCGACTGAACGGTGAAGTCGTCCAATCCAGCACCACTGACATGATGATTTTCAAAGTTGCTGAAACCCTGGTTTACATTACCGAAGGTTTGACGCTGGAGCTCGGTGACGTGGTGATGATGGGAACACCATCGGGTGTCGGACATGCCCGTAAACCGCCCTTGTGGATGCGCGATGGCGACACTGTGGAAATCGAAATCGAAGGCATCGGCATATTGCGCAATCCAATTGAGGATGATGTAGCAGGTTAGTAAATATGGATGTGAGACACTCCATTGCCGGATTGATCTGCACTGCATTTTTGTGCATCGGGCCGGCTCTGGCAGACGACGATCATCCGATAGGTGACGCGGTTCACGCATTGCCATTGTTTGATGCTCACATTCATTACAAACAACCCGCCTGGGACGCCTATCCTCCTGCCAGCGTGATCGAATTGATGGACAAAAATGGCGTTGCCATGGGGTTGGTTTCTTCAACACCTGATGAAGGAACCATCAGACTGTGGGAATACGCTCCTACTCGCATTGTGCCTGAACTTCGGCCTTATCACGGGTCAGCTGGGTCCTCCAACTGGACGAAGTCGCCAGGCATAGAAGATTATTTGCTTGAGCGTTTGGATAAATATCCCCACGAAGGACTGGGGGAGTTTCACATTCACCAGATCGACCCGAGCGACGAACCCTTGCTGCGCAAGGTTACGGCGATGGCCAAAGCTCGGAACATTCCAATCCATATTCATTCCGGGGCTGCACCGGTTAATCTGCTGTACCGGCTTGAACCGGCACTGACCATTATCTGGGCACATGCGGGAATGAGTGAACCTGCAAATATTGTCGAAGAGATGATGGCAAAACACAAAACGCTCTACGCCGATACATCATTTCGCGAAAATGATATTCTCGATGCCGGGCCCAGCCTTGACCCAGACTGGGAACGGGTCCTGAAACGTTTCTCCAAGCGTTTCATGGTTGGAACCGATACCTGGGTCAACGGTCAGTGGGCCCGCTATTCCGAATTGATTGCGATCAACCGGCTGTGGCTGTCATTGCTGCCGCGTGATACTGCCGAACGCATTGCCTACAAAAACGCCGAAGAACTGTTTGGCCGATCGATCTCCAATCAACAGATTGGCACTCGCTAGCAAAGGCTCCGGGGAGATTGGAGCTAATACCGATCGTGACGTTTCACCCAGGCCATAGGATGCGGCAGAGATTCCTCGTCCCGCCCCTTCGGCAACAGATCGAGATACTGATAGGCAACATTCATGTTGTCGAGGCCGCGAGAATAGGTGGAATATGTGTGATAAACCTGTCCCGCATCATCTTTGGCGAAAATACTGATCCCTGGTGCTTCGCTGGCCGGAAACTTTGTATCGCGAAAATTATAATAGACCGATTCCGCTGCCATCTGTTCGGCGGTGAACGACGCCTGATAGTCGTGGTTGAAATTTGAGCCGAGCGATGACACCCACATAAAATTCCAGCCCATGCGCTGCTTGTAGGCTTCGATTTTCGGCAGCCCGGCATTCGAAACTGAAACAAACGCTGCGTCTCGGTTTTCCAGATGAACGGTCGTACCATCAAACCCATCGGCCCAGAACGAGCAGCTGGGGCATCCTTCTTCCCAGTCATCACCCATCATGAAATGTTGAACAATGAGCTGCGATTTGTCACCAAACAACTGAGCAAGACTGCGCGAACCGTCAGGAGTTTCGAACTGGTATTCTTCCTCGACCCTGACCCAGGGCAATTGGCGTCGGCGGGAGCTCAGAGCATCACGCTGGCGCAGAAATTCCTTTTCCTGTTTCAACAATTCCTGTCTTGCATCCAGCCATTGCTGGCGCGTTGCTACATTTGCCTGTTTCATATTCATCTCCGAATTGGGTAAGTTAGCCAGCCAGCCGCTCAAGCTTGCGCAGCGACGACGTCCAGCCTTCATTGTGGTTCAGTCGGCTTTCTTCGTCGGACAAACCTGATTGAGTCAGAACGAACCGGGCACCGCCTCCCGAGTTGGATTCAATATCAAACCGAACATTTGATTCATGGCCACGCACATCCTTGTCGTCATGCCAGGCCCAGGTGAATTCGACCGATTTTGGAGGTTCGGTACGCGTCACTTCACCGCTCACCTTAAACGTGTTGCCGTCTGCATTGACCATGGTGGACCACCAGGCTCCGGGGACTGACAGGTCAAGCGCATGGTCTTTGATGTTAACCCCCTCCGGCCCCCACCATTTGAGCAGATGTTCGGTGGTCGTCACGAAGGCGAAAACGGTTTCAGGATCCGCCGCAAACACCCGTTCAATCTTCAGTTCATTAGTCATTTTTTACTCTCCTGAACCAGAGCCCATTCCAATCTGTCCAGGCTTGTTTGCCAGAATTCGCGGTACGACATCGACCAGGCACCAACCGACTGAACGGCTTCGGGGCGAGCTGAATAAAGTCGTCTTTGCTTGTCCACCCGCTGGGTAACCAGTCCTGCCGAGCGCAGTACTTTCAAATGCCTTGAAACCGCCGGGGCAGAAATCGTCGTGCGTTCCTGAAGATCACCTGCAGAAAGCTCCCCTTCCTTGAGGAGCCGTTCGACAATGGCAAATCTGGTGTCATCACCAAGGGCCGCAAATGTTTGAATGAGATTGGACATGGGACTCTTTGTTTCGCATTTATGTTAATTAACATAAATGTTATTTAAAGAGAGTCAAGCCCAGTGGCGTTCCTGGCCTCGCGGTCCCTGCGTTAAACCAATTGCCTTGGCACGCTGTCTTCAAACTGGCGTTCAAATATCAGCTCGTCATTGAAGAACGCCTTCAAATGCGCGGTTGAATGAAACATTGTTGCGTCGCAATTCATTTCGGCTGAGGCTTCAGTGCGCCACATCTGCCCTTTGCGACCGCCGGTCTGTTCCCAAAATGACGTACAGCGCGCAGACAAAGGATCGGCAGGTTGAATGTAAAACTCCTCTTTCAGCCAACTTCCGGATATCAGACCGTGATCCAGATCACGGTTTTCTCCGGCATCTGACAGGATCGTTGTGACAATCGAACCATCGTCCAGAGTTGATGTCGAACGCGAATAGGAAGATGGGCGCAGATTTTCGCAGCGCCAGGGTTCCGCTCCTTCCGGTTCCTCAAACTCCCATTCAACAAGCTCAGCCGTTGCCCGCACCGGCACCTCCAGCTGCCCTTCAATAACATTGATTTCCGCTGACACCGGAGAAGGCCAGATGAACGGCCAATAGGAAGTTGAAATAGCCAGTCTCAGTGAATGCCCTGCCGGCAGACGATAGGCGCATTGATCCAATCGAAGCGTGACAGATATTTCTGCACCGGGTTCCAACGCCTGCGGAAACTCATGGGATTTAAAATGCGTAAGGTTTAGACACCCGAATGTAATATGTGCGGATTGTCCGTCTGGACTTACATCACATAACCGCACTGCAATTTGTGCATTGGGTTGATCGCTGCTCAAGGTCAATGAGACCAATGGTGCACCGACTATATCAACGGCGCTTTGCTGCACTTCGCAATCGAAGCACAATGATTGGCTATCATCCGGCGTTTGTTCGTCCGGCAACTCATCGCTGTAGGCAAATGGAAAATACTCGCCGGACTGGCGGCCGCAATCATGCCGAGACGAAATTGAGCAATTCACCTTCGCCGCTTCAGGCCGCAATTTGCCTTCACTGGAGAGATGATGGGTCTGTAGGTTGATCGATGATGATGGCCAGCTTTTTTCAGCAATCCAGCGCCCGGGACGTTCGTCGAACCAGCGTTTTGGCGGCTGAGACTCCATCACATAGGCCCGATAGTCTGGGTCAACGGTAACGCCGGTATCTTCACTTTTCAGCCAATGATCCCACCAGCGTTTTGCTTCCTGCAAAAAACCAATGGCCGGTTTGGGACCGGCATAGTGTGGATATTTGTGGTTCCAGGGGCCAACGATCCCCTTCACCGGCGACTGCAGATTATCCACCAGATGAGAAATCGTGTTGCGGTAACCGTCATGCCATCCGCCGATACTCAACACCGCGGCGGTGATCGAACCGTAGTCCTCACAGACAGACCCGTGTTTCCAATAGGCGTCACGGTGTTGATGACGCATCCATGTCGACCAGTGCCAGGGCTGATTTTCAAGCCGATGCAGCCACATTTTTCGCCAGTCATCGCCGACCAAGGCCTGATCAGGGGGACGCGAAGAATACGATAGCATGTTGGTTGACCAGCCAAAATTCTCGAGCAGCAGGCACCCGCCTTTGTAATGAATATCATCGGCATAGCGGTCGACCGTGGAGCAAATTGTAATCACAGCCTTTAAAGCCGGTGGCTGCATGCTGGCGACCTGCAGACCATTAAAGCCACCCCAGGAAATGCCCATCATGCCAACATTACCATTGCACCACGGCTGTGCGGCGGCCCAGCTGATAACATCACAAGCGTCCTGCAACTCCTGCTGCAGATATTCGTCCTCCAGCAATCCCTGGGATTCACCGCTGCCGCGCATGTCGGTGCGAATACAGACATAGCCATGCCCGGCCAGCCAGGGATGGGTGAACTGGTCCCGCACAATCGTGCCATCGCGTTTGCGATAGGGAAGATGCTCCAAAATGACCGGTACGGGGTTTTCTTCAGCATCAATCGGCATCCAGATTCGGGCCGATAACCTGCATCCATCGGGCATGACAATCCCAATATCGGCATGCTCGACTATTTCACGGGGAAATTCCGCAACCTGCTTCATGACCACACCTTTTCATCCGCATGTCGTGTCTCTCATATTGCTACGAAACAATACCTGTTACCCCTTGTCGATAGGAACAGGATGCATTCATGAAACAAACCCGATCTGCGGCTACAATTGGCATAACTTGTGCCATGATTGCCTCCGTCGCATTTACCTCAAACGACGTTGGCATAAAGTTTCTGTCGGGCGATTATGCGCTGCACCAGATCGTTTTCGCACGCACGCTTATCGCTCTGGCGCTCACACTTGGCGTCATGATCCCCCTGGAGGGCGGGTTTCATTTGGTGAAAACCAAACACATCAAAATGCATGTGCTACGGGGACTGTCGGTGGTCTGCGCCAATATGGTATTTTTCATGGGCCTGGCGGCCCTGCCCCTGTCTGAAGCCACAGCGATTTTCTTTATCTCTCCGCTGGTGATCACCGCATTTTCGGTCATCTTCCTAGCCGAACGGGTAGGTCTTCGTCGCTGGATGGCGGTGATAGCCGGACTGGCCGGTGCTCTGGTGATCATGCGGCCCGGAACAGACGCTTTCCAACTGGCAGCGCTATTTCCTGCCATGGCCGCTGTTGCCTATGCGACATTGCATATGCTGACCCGCAAGATCGGTCGGATTGAAAAAGCCTCGACCATGGCGCTTTATACTCATCTGACTTTTTTGCTGGTCAGTTCCTGCATCGGACTTGTTGCCGGCGATGGATCGTTTGCAACCGGCATCCATCCCTCGATAGATTTCCTGACACGTGCTTGGGTAATGCCTCCGGTACGTGACATCTGGATCATGGTTGGTATTGGTGTGGCCAGTGGCACCGGAGGTTATTTCATCACCCAAGCCTACCGATCCTGCGAAGCGGCATTGATAGCGCCGTTTGAATATCTGGCACTGGTGCTGGCGGTTTTCTGGGGAGTGGCGATATTTGGCGAATGGCCAGACCTCTGGTCCTGGACAGGGATTTTGATGATCCTCGGTGCGGGACTATTTGTCATATGGCGGGAAACGGCTCTCAATATGCGCCTTGCGTCGGAACGTCCAATGCCCCGCAATCGATAAAGAAAAAGGCGGCCGGTTGCCCAGCCGCCTTAATTGTCTCAGTCAACAAAATGTATTGCTTAGGCGAACCACCAGCGTTCTGACATTTTGTTTCCATCGTTTTGCCAGTTTGCGGCAACGTCTGGTCCGTGGGTGACTTTCTTGGTGTGAGCCAGAATATAGTTGGCCCACATGGCAACAATCGCACCACCATCGTCATGCAGTAGCTGTTGAGCTTCGAAATACTGTTTCTGACGCTCAGTCTCATTGGTCTCGGCACGTGCCTGAACAATAACTTCGTTGAAGCGATCAGCTGCAGGCGTGTCGCGCCAGGCTGTGTCGTTCCAGTTGTTGTCCTTGGTATAGGCTGCAGAGTACATCCAGTCTTGGGTTGGACGACCACCCCAATAACAGGCGCACCAACCTTTTTTGTTCCAGACGTTGGACCAGTATCCATCATTTGGTTCACGAACCAACTCGATTTCTATACCAGCCTGTTTTGCAGAAGCCGCGATCAACTGACCGGCGTCAACTGCTCCAGCAAATGCTGCATCAGCTACCGACAGTTTAATCGGACCGGAATGACCTGACTTCTTGTAATGTTCAGCTGCTTTGTCCGGGTTGAATTCGCGCTGCGGGATCTGGTCATTGTGGAACGGCATGGAAGCGTTCACGGGAACGTCGTTACCGGCAAGACCGTGGCCCAGCAGAATTTTGTCAACCAGTTCCTGACGGTTGATCGCCAGTTTCAGCGCCATGCGCAGATCAAGATTGCCGAAAGGCTCAACATCCAGACGCATCGGGAACGTGTAATGCTGGGTACCATTTGTCTCCAGAATATCGACCGTTGGAACGCGGCCCAACAGTGCCACGGTTTTCGGATCGATGGAGTCTGCTACATCAACATCGCCGTTCAACAGTGCACTTTGACGAGCTGTCGGGTCGACCACAGACAGAATATTTACCGCATCGAAATGCGCATGGTCGGCTTTCCAATAGTTCGGATTGCGCTTGAATTCGCCGCGAACACCAGCCTCGAAAGATGTTGTCAGGTAGCCACCGGTCGAATTGTCAAGCGCATTTACATCGACATTACCACTGCCGTCAGAGGACATGATCATGAAGTGGTAAGCACTGACGATATAGGGGAAGTCGGCATTACCCTCTTTCAATTTAAAGATAACGCGATTGTCGCCATCTTTCTCAATGTTCTCAACCGCAGATACCAGTGCTTTCGCAGCCGATTTGGTGTCTTTTCCCCGGTGGATATTGAACGTCGCGATTACGTCGTCGGCGGTCATGGTTTTGCCGTTGTGGAACGTCACATCCTTGCGCAGATTGAAGGCCCAAGTTTTGGCACCATCGCTCGGCTCATAACTTTCAGCCAGTTCGGGGCGCAATTTGCCATCCTGACCAACTTCGGTGAGGTGATTGCCGCGCGTATAGATAACGGCTTGGGTCATGCCGTTGTTGGAAGTCGACGGATCAATCGAGTCGGTGGTTCCGCCATATCCGGTTGCATGGCGCAGTAAACCACCTTTGTTCGGTGTCGCGGCCAGAACATCACCGGCCATTGTCATTGCGGTTGGCAAGACGACACCAGCCGCCAGCATTGATGTTATAAATTGACGGCGGTTAATTCCGCCGTTCGCGAGCTTCTCACTTTGCCCGCGAATGAATTCCGTTTTCATGTCACGCATTCATTATCTCCCATTATTGTTTTGTTGGATCCCAGACTTTGTCTGGATTTCCGGTGCTAAACGAACCACACAGACCGTCCAATTGCAATTAAGCTGACGCAACTGAACAAAAAAATATTGTAGGTAACAAAATTTTTGTTGGTTTGGCGGTTTACAGGTCCATCGTGATTCGCCTAGCCTGATTGCGGGGATGGGCGCAATAATGTCCATAGATGAGCAAGAGTTGGGAGGCTCTTTTTGCATCCGGTTTTATATACAGTATTACAGCGATTAGGATTGGGATTACTGACGCTGTTCATCGTTTCAATTATAATCTTTTCTTCTATTGCACTATTGCCCGGCGATTTTGGCCAGCAGGTTCTTGGTCAGGCTGCTTTACCGGAAACGGTTGAGGCGTTTCGCCGTGAACTGGGCCTCGATAAACCTGCCTGGCTCCGTTACATCGACTGGATTGCTGCTGTTCTGCAGGGTGATCTGGGCACGTCGTTTTCAGGACGAGCCTCTTCCGGCGCTGACGCATCCCGCAGTGTTTGGGAACTTGTCGCTCCACGGCTTTCCAACACCCTGTTCCTGGCTGGTTTCACGGCGCTTATCGCTGTTCCGCTGTCGCTGTTTCTCGGCATTACTGCAGCTTTGAAGCGCAATTCAATCTATGATCGTTCGGTCAATGCGGTCACGCTGACCACGATTTCATTCCCAGAGTTTTTCCTGGCCTATCTGTTGATCGTTGTATTGGCCGGTATTTTCCCGACACTGTCCAACGTGACACCTGACATGTCGCTGGGGGATCGGATTCTCAAGATTGCCCTGCCCGCGCTGACCATGACACTGGTAATTGTTGCTCACATGATGCGCATGACCCGCGCGGCACTGATTAACCTGCTGGCGAGCCCCTATATCGAGATGGCTCAATTAAAAGGTGCTTCACGCGCCAAGGTGATCATTAAACACGCTTTGCCGAATGCATGGGCGCCGATTGCGACTGTTATCGCGTTCAACCTGGCCTATCTGGTTGTTGGTGTTGTGGTTGTTGAAGTTGTCTTCGTCTATCCCGGCATCGGGCAATTGATGGTCGATTCCGTCAGTTCGCGCGACATTCCGGTGGCCCAGGCATGTGCCCTGATATTTGCAGCCACGTATATCCTGCTGAACCTGATGGCTGACGTGATTGGCATTGTTACAAATCCAAGGTTGCTGCACCCAAGATGACCGAAGAACCTCAATCATATTCCGCTGCCGGTGAAGTTGGCCAAGTCCGCCTGCGTCGCTCCTATGGAGAACGCGTCTGGATCGCCTTAAAGAAGGCACCGATATCCGCATGGTTTGGTATGATCGTCATTGCGATCTACGCCTTCGTAGCGATCTTTGGCCCGTTCTTGGCGCCCTATGGCGAAGCCGAAGTTTTTGCCAAGGCCGATGAACCGTGGACGATGTTTGGCGGTAATCCTGCCCATTTCTTCGGGACAGATCAGATTGGCCGTGATGTCCTGACCCGGCTGATCTATGGCGCTCGAAATACGATCGGGATCGCGCTGGTCACAACATTGTTGTCGTTCCTCATTGGCGGAACTTTGGGTCTTGTCGCGGCGATTAACCGCTCATGGCTTGACCAATTCCTCAGCCGTGGCGTCGACGTATTGATGTCCATCCCAAGCTTGATCTTTGCCCTGATGCTGCTCAGCATTTTCGGATCGTCCATTCCGTCGCTGGTGATGATTATTGCGGTGCTTGATTCAACCCGCGTGTTCCGGCTGACACGGTCAGTTGCGGCGAATGTTGTGGTGATGGATTACGTCGAAGCCGCCAGATTGCGCGGTGAAGGCATCGGCTGGGTAATGCGCAAAGAGATTTTGCCAAACATAATGCCACCGCTGGTAGCTGAATTCGGCCTGCGTTTTTCCTTCGTTTTCCTGACAATTGCATCGCTTTCATTCCTCGGCCTTGGCATTCAGCCACCGACCGCAGACTGGGGTTCAATGGTGCGTGACGGTTCACGGTTCATTCAGTTTGTGGCTTATGACTGGACCTTGGCGCTGCCATCCCTGCTGCCTGCTGGTGCGGTGGCATTGCTGACTGTAGCTGTGAACTTCGTCGTCGACTGGTTCCTGCACAAGACAAGTGGATTGCGTGATGACCACTGATACCGACAACCGCGGCGCCAAAGGCGATATCCTGCTTGAAATGAAGGACGTCGAAATTGACGGTTTTTCCGACGAGCGCTGGCACAAGATTGTCAAAGGGGTGGATCTGACCCTGCGCCGCGGCGAGGTGATGGGGCTGATCGGCGAGTCCGGCGCCGGCAAATCAACGCTGGGCAAAGCAGCCATGGGTTATGCCCAACCAGGTTGCATGATCAAGTCCGGCACCATCATGTTTGATGGTATCGACCTGATGGCCCTTTCCGAAACCGAAAAGCGCAAGCTTTGGGGATCACGGATTGCCTATGTGGCACAATCTGCTGCAGCATCTTTCAATCCTGCCCATCGACTGATTGACCAAACGGTCGAAGCCACCATTGATCATGGCATCAATGGTGAAACTGAGGCCAAGACCGATGCCGTGGAATTGTATGGATCGCTACAATTGCCGGATCCAGAAAACATTGGCACACGCTATCCCCACCAGGTGTCAGGTGGACAGCTACAGCGCATAATGACCGCCATGGCCATGTCACCACGGCCTGACCTGATCATTTTTGACGAACCCACGACGGCGCTTGATGTGACAACGCAGGTGGAAGTTCTGGTTGCGATGCGCGACATCGTTGAAAAGTTTAACACCGCCGCCATCTACATCACCCACGACCTCGCAGTCGTTGCCCAGATGGCGGATTTCATCAAAGTTCTGCGCTATGGTGATGAAGTTGAAGAAGGCGAAACCCGGCAGATGCTGTCTGAGCCGAAGGAAGACTATACAAAGACATTGTGGTCGGTGCGGGCCCTGCATAAGGACGAAAGCCCTTCTGAAGATATCGCCCTGTCGATCAAGAACGTTGATGCTGCTTATGGTAATACTGTCAAAGTTCTTCATGACGTTTCAATAAATATTCCACGCGGGCGCACGGTGTCCGTGGTTGGTGAATCAGGCTCTGGCAAATCAACCACCGCGCGTGTGATTACCGGCTTGCTGCCGCCGATGAAAGGCTCCATCGAGTTTAACGGCCAACCGCTTCCTGCCGCTCTGAAGGACCGCAACAAGGATCAGCTTCGCCGCATCCAAATGATTTATCAGATGGCCGATACGGCGATGAACCCCAAGCAGACAGTTGCAGAAATTATCGGCAGGCCGCTGGAATTTTATCATGATCTGCGCGGCAGAAAACGCGATGGGCGGGTTGCCCAGCTGTTGGAAATGATTGAGCTGGACGATAGTTTCATGGACCGATTGCCGGGAGAGTTATCGGGTGGGCAAAAACAACGCATTTGCATTGCCCGCGCTTTGGCCGCCGACCCGGAAGTCATCATTTGTGATGAGGTTACGTCTGCTCTGGACCAGATTGTTCAGGAAGGCATATTGAAGCTATTGCTGCGGCTGCAGAAGGAACTGAATATTACCTATCTGTTTATCACCCACGACATTGCTGTGGTGACGGCGATCTCGGATGAAATTGTGGTGATGTTTCAGGGACAGGTGGTTGAGCAGGGACTTAAGAGCCAAATTTTGTCGCCCCCTTTTCCAGATTATACGCAACTGCTTTTGTCTTCGGTTCCAGAAATGGACCCTGACTGGCTCGACAAGCTGGTGGACGAACGTTCTTAGAGCTTCAGGCTTAAATGGAAGCAATTGATGGTGTTGAAATCTTCACCACTTAGTCCCGAATTCGGCCTAATTATTGAAGGTGTCGACCTGCGCGATGTCACGCGTTCGGGCCTCTACCCTGAAATTCGACAGGCATTTGAAGAATCTTCTGCGCTGTTGTTTCCGGGGCAGTCGCTGAACGATACCCAGCACACCGCACTGGCAGAATTGTTTGGCCCGTTGGAAAACCGAGACGCCATGGCTGCGGGACGCGACGTTGCTTTTGAAGTCTCTGCGGTTTCAAACGTGATTGCTGAGGATCAGGTGTCAGCTCCAGAAAGCCTGCACACGCTGAACCTGCAGGGCAACATGTTGTGGCACACCGACAGTACCTTTCTGCCGGTACCTGCGCTGGTCAATATCCTGACCGCCAGAGTTGTTCCGACCAGCGGCGGGCAGACCGAGTTGGCATCAACCCGGGCGGCGTGGGCCGCCATGCCACGGGAACTGAAGGCGCCTTTGCAGGATGCGATTATCTGGCACCGCCTCTCCCATTCCCGCTCAAAAATTTCCAGCGATCTGGCTGCTCAAAGAGAAATGACACGCTGGCCTGATCGTCCGTGGCGGGCGGTCTGGCCCAATCCGGTTACCGGGGAAGAAGGCTTGTTTATCGCGTCCCATGCGTTCGCCATTGAAGGAATGGGGCTGAACGAAGGACAGGAACTGATCGAGCAGGCGATTAATTTCTGCACGCAGCCGGAATTTGTCTATTCTCACAACTGGCAGGTTGGGGATGTGTTGATCTGGGATGAGCGGTGCACCCTGCATCGCGGCCGGCCATGGCCCTATGAACAACCCAGAACACTGAAAAGCATTTGCTGCTCCGCGACCGAAAGTGATGGCTTGGCAAATGTAAAAATTATCTGATCAGGCTGACCTCTCACAGTTAGCCGCTCACAGCTCGCCGCTCGCCGCCGCCGCTCGGGGCTCACCCGCTGACCGAATTCAGCAATAGACTGGTCTCGCTGTTCAAAACGCCTTTGATTTCTCTAATTTCCCGCAGCACGCGGTCAAATTCCGGTAGATTTGCGGTTTCGATATGGGCCACCAGATCCCAGGTGCCATTGGTGCTGTGCAGCGACATTACCGCATCCATCCGCTTCAACGTGCGGGTCACTGATCGGGTCAATATGCCTTCCAGTTCAATCATCGTCACAGCGCGGATCAATTCGACATCCAACGCTGGATTAAGATCAATTGTGAACCGCTCAATGGCTCCCGATTGAACCAGCCTGTCCAAACGCGCCTGAACAGTTGCCCGGGATTGACCCAGCATCTGAGCCAGCCGGGTAATCGACGCCCGACCATCCTGCTTGAGCGCCGCCACAAGGCGTCTGTCCTGTTGAGAGAGATCCATCATTCTACCAAATCGTCAATACACATAGCGTTTTGATCAAAATTATCATCATTATGCTCAATTATCCAACTATTTGTGCAAGTCATTTACCTGCAAACTCCACCTGCAATTCAATCAATGTGTGGATATGGCAATGAAAATTGGTCTCGTTGGAGCTCCGGTTCAATCCGGGGCCAGCCAGCCCGGATGTATCATGGGGCCAGATGCCTTTCGCACTGCCGGACTGGCGGGCGCCCTTGAATCGCTCGGGCATAGCGTGGTCGATTTCGGCAATTCACGGCCAGAGCGTGTTTGTGGCCGCAAGTCGGCAAATCCGGCAGTTCGCAATCTCGATGAAACCGTTGGCTGGGCGGTGGCTTTGGAAGATCAGGCGCACCACGCCTGCCACTCGGCAGATGTGCCTATATTTCTGGGCGGTGATCACAGTCTGTCGATTGGAACAGTGCCCGGTGTCGCACGCTATTCTGACGAGCAGGACCGACCGCAATTTGTTTTATGGCTGGACGCTCATCCGGATTTTCACTGCTTGAATTCGACTGGAAGCGGAAATCTGCATGGCACTCCGGTTGCCTATTTCACCGGACAGGACGGCTTCGAAGACATCTACCCGAAATTGAACGTTTCAGTTCCGCAGGAAAATGTTTGCATGATGGGCATTCGCTCCGTTGATCAGTTTGAGAAACAGGCTCTCGCTCAGCGCTCAATCAGCGTGTTCGATATGCGGGCGCTGGACGAGCATGGTGTCGTTGCACCGTTGAAGCAATTTCTCGAAAAAGTGAAACAGGCCGGGGGGGGTATTGCATGTCAGCCTGGATGTCGACTTTCTGGAACCGGCGATCGCCCCGGCTGTTGGCACAACCGTTCCCGGTGGAGCAACCTTTCGGGAGGCTCACCTGATTATGGAAATGCTGCACGACAGCGGATTGGTGACGTCGCTTGATCTAGTGGAATTGAACCCCTTCCTGGATGACCACGGTCGCACCGCACATCTGATGGTCGATCTGTGTGCAAGCCTGTTTGGTCGCACCGTCCTGGACCGACCGACAAAAAGTTTCTGAGGCTGTAAAAAGGAGAATCCAATGAAAAATTCTGCCCCCGCTCCATCTGCTCTGGCGATGGTCCCCTTTGTCAGCGTTGAAAACATGATGCGGATCGTCAATACGCTCGGCCCGGCCAATGTCATTGAGAAGATGGCCGACTATATCGAAGCCGATTTTCTGCGCTGGGATCAGTTTGACAAGACCCCGCGTGTCGCCGCCCATTCCCGCGAAGGCGTTATCGAACTCATGCCAACAAGCGACGGCGAGACCTATGGCTTCAAATATGTCAATGGTCACCCGGCCAACATGGCACGGGGATTTCAAACCGTTACGGCGTTTGGTGTATTGGCCCGGGTCGACAATGGTTATCCCATCCTGTTGTCAGAAATGACCGTGCTCACAGCTTTGCGCACGGCGGCGACTTCAGCTGTTGCAGCTAAACATCTGGCACCCGCGGATTCCCGCACCATGGCGATGATCGGCAATGGCGCCCAATGTGAGTTTCAGGCATTGGCTTTTCAACGCGTCATCGGCATTGATACAGTTCGCCTTTATGACATCGACCCACAGGCGACCCGCAAAGCCGCGCGCAATCTGGCAGCAACCGGTCTGAAGATAATTCAATGTGGATCACCTGAAGAAGCGGTTTCTGGCGCTGGTATCATCACGACATGCACCGCCGACAAACAATACGCCACCATTCTTACTGACAACATGGTTGGCTCCGGAGTTCATATCAACGCGATTGGGGGCGATTGTCCCGGCAAGACGGAGCTGCACAGGGACATCTTGCTGCGCAGCGATATCTTCGTTGAATTCCCTCCGCAAACCCGCATCGAAGGTGAAATTCAGCAACTCGACGCTGATCATCCCGTTACCGAATTGTGGCAGGTGATTGCCAACCGAGCCGAAGGACGTAAATCAGATCGACAGATCACACTGTTTGACAGTGTCGGCTTCGCCACCGAAGATTTTTCCGCTCTGCGCTTCATCCATGATCAACTTGAAACTACCGGTCATTTTGTTGAACTAGACATGTTGGCGGATCCTGATGACCCCCGTGACCTGTTCGGCATGGTCAAGCGTGCTGATGTAGAAGGGCTTAAACTCACGGCGAGTTGAACGGCGAGCTGAGCAACCAACCGCAGAATCGATTTGCCTATTGGCAGCTTCCCTGTAGCCTTCCCCATTTAAACTCACTCATGACATACTGTTGGGCGAGCGAATGTAGGGAGCGCGGAGACAATGGCCAGCGGACTTTTGATGATTGCGGCCTTTGCACTGACCTATTCGATGATCGCCAAGCGGCTGGAAACAACGATTTTGACAGCGCCGATGCTGTTCCTTGCCTTCGGTTTCATTTTGTCAACCACTGGCATCATGCCGGTTGCCGGGGCCGAAGCCGCGCTGCATCTTGTTGCCGAAACAACACTGATCATTCTGCTGTTTCTCGACGCCGCAAAGACCGACATGAAAGCTCTTCGAACGCGCCATGTTTGGCCATTTCGCATGTTGGCCCTGGGTCTGCCACTCAGCGTATTGATTGGGGCTTTGCTGGCCTGGCCGTTTGTCGGGCACTGGCCGATAATTGCCATATTGCTGCTGGCCGCTATCTTGGCACCAACCGATGCGGCACTGGGCCAATCCGTGATTTCCAATCAGTTGGTGCCGGAACGCGAGCGACGTGCGCTAACCGTAGAAAGCGGGCTGAACGATGGTCTGGCCTTGCCGTTGATACTGCTCTGCGCAAGCCTGACAGCCAACATGATGGAACCCGACCAGACCAACTGGTTCCTGTTTGGCTCCAAACAATTGATTCTCGGGCCACTGGTGGGTGCAGCAATTGGGTTTATTGGTGGCCATGTCCTGCTCTGGGCAAAAGACAATCACACCACCTCAGAACCCTATGAAGGCGTCGGTGCCATTGCCATGGCGGTGTGCGCCTATATTGGTGCTGATGCGATTGGTGGCAATGGTTTCATCGCGGCCTTTGTTGCGGGCCTTATGTTTGGTGATCTGGTCGAGAAGCGCTGCAAATTCATTTTTGAGTTCACCGAAAGCGAAGGACAGGGATTAAGTTGGGCGGCATTTTTGTTGATTGGTCTGGTGTTGGTGCCGGAATCAATTCACCATTTGAACGCATCTACCCTGACGCTCATATTGGGCAGTTTGTTGATCGCCCGCCCAGCAGCAATCTGGCTTTCACTGACCGGAACTGATTCCACACCACTTACCCGGCTATTCTTCGGCTGGTTCGGCCCCCGTGGCCTTGCAACAGCGTTATTTGCTCTGATGGTCGTCGATCGGATTGGCGGCGAATACGGAGAGGCGATACTCCACATTGCCGTCAACACTGTCTGGATTAGCGCTTTGCTGCACGGCATTACGGCGGCGCCGGCAGCCAAACTCTATGGCCGCGCCATGGCACGCCGGCAACAGGATTGAGGCACCAATTTCAGGCTTGAAAATGAAATTTGGCTTTGGTTTCCGGCAATTGGGGTTTGTCCAATATGAAATCGGCTGCCCGCGCCGCAAGCATTTGCACGGGCGCGTTGAGATTGGCGCTGATAATTTCTGGTATCACCGAAGCATCAACCACCCTTAAACGCTCAACGCCCCGCACTCGAAATTCACCATCGACAACTGCGTCAGCACCGCTGCCCATTTTGCAAGTCCCGCAGGGGTGATAACCGGTTTCGATGAACTGACGAACAATTTCGCCGATCTCCTGATCTGTTTGGGCCAAAGGACCCGGCACAAGCTCTTCTCCCCGATAAGCGTCAAAGGCCGGTTGAGCTACCAATTCCCTAACCTTTCGGACACCTTCCACAAACTGCTGAAGATCATCGGCCTCAGAGATATAGTTGAAATGCAATGCCGGTTTGTCACCGGGGTCTGAGGAACGCAGCAACACCTGTCCACGACTTCTTGGCCGCAACTGATCGATATGGACGGAAAACGCCTGACCAAGAACCAGCTTGCCACCGATTTCCTCAGCACCCACGGGGCCAAAGTGATATTGCAGATTGGGATAGGTGACCGAGTCATTCCCACGGATCAGACCACCCGCCTCCCAAACATTGGACGCCGCAACTCCGGATCGCGTAAACATCCATTGGATGCCTGCCTTTAACTGCTCAAGCGGCTGAGTGGCTCTGTGTATGGTCACGGGCAACTTGCAAGCCCATTTTGTAACAACCGTGGCGTGATCCTGAAGGTTTTTGCCGACACCCGGCAGATCGAGCGCACATTCTACACCATGAGCACGAAGATGATCGGCTGGCCCAATCCCCGACAGCATAAGTAATTGCGGGGAATTTATCGCCCCACCGCACAATATTATTTCCTTATCGGCTTCAATTACCCTGCGTTCACCCTGGTGAGTGACTTCTATGGCTTGAGCTTTTTTATCATGCATCACCAGCCGGTTGACCAGCGTGTCGGTGATCAGTTCCAGATTGTTTCGCTTCAATGCGGGATGAAGATGCGCCATTGCGGCGCTGCAGCGCCTGCCGTTTTTTTTCGTGGCGTCCAGTCGGGCAACACCTTCCGGTTTATAGCCGTTCAAATCTTCGGAATGTCCCTGCCCCGCCTGGGTGCCAGCCAATACAAATGCATCATAAAGCGGATTGTCAGAACTCCCCCGGGAAACCCCCAACGGGCCATTTGAACCTCGCCAGGCATCGGCGCCACGATCACTCGATTCTCCGGCTTTGAAATAGGGCAGACATTTGGCGTAGTCCCATTCGCTCAAACCATGCTCGTTTGCCCAACGATCATAATCCAGAGGGTGGCCGCGCATGTAAACCATCGAGTTTATTGATGATGAACCGCCGACCACCTTGCCGCGCGGTGTATCAATCCATCGGTTTTTTAACGACGCTTCCGGTTCACTGCGATAGTTCCAGCCCAGCTTGGGGTTTCGATAAATATAGTACACGCCGGCAGGCACCTGAATCATCAAATGACGATCCATCGGACCAGCTTCGACGATCAGCACTGAATTTGACCCATCGGCACTCAATTTATTGGCAAGCACGCATCCGGCAGAACCTGCGCCGATAATGACGTAGTCATAGCACTTTTTGACCAAACCGCTCAGCTCCATCACAGACCAAATTGATCATTGGGGTGCAAACACCATAGATTATGCCGCAACCGGGGTCGACAAAAGACTATCTTGGCGTCACTTTTAGAGCGCGAGCGATTGGATCGGCCTTCTTGTGTAACTTACACCTTATCGAAAGAGGGAAGGCCTGAAATTCAAAAAAGACATCGCCGTATTGCAATCCCGTCAGACCGGATCGCAAAGTATTGTAAAACGGGAGAAAATCTACATGAAGAAACTCATTTTGGGCGCCGCCCTGCTGGCAGCACTTGGAACAGTTCACAGTGCTCAGGCTGCCGATCCAAAGGGCGCAGGCGAGCCAATTAAAATTGCCATCAACGAATGGACCGGCCAAAATCTGTCGGCTCACATTGCTGGTGGTTTGTTGAAAAAGATGGGCTATTCGGTTGAATTTGTAACCGCTGGTGCCGTCCCACAATTTGCTGCAATCGCCGAGGGCAGCCTGCACTTTCAACCGGAAGTTTGGACCAACAATGTTGGTGACATTTATCCCAAAGCTGTGGAATCGGGAAAAATTGTTATTACCGGCAATCTTGGACTGGAGCCAAAAGAAGGCTGGTTCTACCCGCCTTACATGGAAGAAAAGTGCCCCGGCCTTCCCGCCTATTCCGCGCTGTATGACTGTGCTCAGGCATTTGCCGCAGCCGACACCTTTCCCAAAGGTCGTTTGATTACTTATCCGGCCGACTGGGGAACCCGCTCCAATGATCAGGTTGCAGCCATTGGATTGCCGTTTCAGCCGGTTGCTGGCGGTAGTGAAGGCGCCATGCTTGCTGAGCTGAAATCCGCGGTTGCTGCAAAACAACCGATGTTGATGATGTTCTGGCAACCCCACTGGATCCATGCGGACATCAAGCTGAATGTGGGTAACTACTCAGCTACCCTATTTCTGCTGCCATTAGGTGCGACAATTTGATTC
>JAALLE010000068.1 GCA_011087605.1 Hyphomicrobiales bacterium | reverse complement strand
CGTCTGATGGGCCGTCTATAAAAGCATCAGGTTGGGGTAGCTGGGTAGTTACATATTAAGGCAGAATTCAACCTGGCCTCAGGCTCGCTGCAAAACAAACCGGTAAAAGATCTGGTCGCAAGGTTTGGTGGTTTGTTCGGAAATGACAAACTGAGCGGGGTTCTGTCAGGTAGCGGTGATCTCAATCGCAAGCCCATAACATTAAATGGCGGCGTTGAGGTTGATTTTGCACCGCATGATACAGGCACCAATTTCGCGATTAGCGATTTCATCGCCGAAATTGGAGAAACCCGGATTGGCATGAGCCTGGGGCGGTCTGGCACGCCTTCAATCACCGGAACTGCGAAAATCACCAGCACAAACATCAGTGATCTTGCAGCGCTGGCACTGGTCAATGCGACCGGTCAGGTAAATGGGTCTGTGGAGTTTCTCGACACTGACGGTCTGCAATCTCTCAGCGCCAGACTAAATGCCAGGCAATTCAAATTTGATGCCTACCGTGCCAGATCGATTGACCTGGTTGGCAGTGTGGTTGACGTGTTCGGCCTGCCTAAACTGGGCGCCACGCTGGAAGGCCGTGATTTGCAGGTTCCGGGAACAAATATCCCAACTTTTTCTGCCAAGATAGGCACGTCGGGTGACACCAGCACCTTTCAAGTTAGTGCCAAACTCTCAAAATATAGCACTTCCATCAAAACGACCGGATCGGTGGTCTATGGCCCTCAAAAAGCAAATGTTGCGATCAAAACGTTTTCGGCCCTGTCGAAACTTGCAAAAATTCGCTTGCTGTCACCAACCAATATTCGGCTCAACCGCAATGGTTCAACCCTCCTTTCGAAGACCCAGCTGGCAATAGACAGTGGCAGGCTCGTTGTTGGTGGTTCAGTCGGCGACAAACTGAATATTCAGGTGGATTTGAAAAGTCTGCCACTGAAAATCGCCAATGCGTTTCAGCCCGACCTGGGAGTCACCGGCAGTCTGTCGGGTCGCCTGAATTTGCAGGGAACCACCGCAGATCCCCAGGTCAGTTACAATCTGAATGGCGCCGGAATTGGAAGTCGCCAACTGGCCAATGCAAATATTGCCAACATGCAACTGAACCTGTCCGGAGGATTTCGCAATCAAACCGTCAGCATTTCATCTTTGAATGCCAGCAACAGGCAGAAAATTCGACTGAATGCTTCCGGATTCATCCCGCTGCAAGGGGCGGGACTAAATCTTAAAGCCGACGGCAATATTCCGCTATCCGTGGCACAATTTGCCCTCGCCAGTCGCGGGTCCAGGATTTCCGGCAGCGCCCGGTTCAATATCGGGTTGTCCGGATCGCTGCAGGCTCCCAAACCACGTGGCCTCGTGACCATCGAGAACGGAACTTTGGTTGACCCACTTTCCAATCTGCGACTGGTCAATATCGGCTTGCTGGCAGGTTTGGAAAACAACCGGATCACAATCTCCCGCAGCAATGCAAACCTCTCCAGCGGGGGAAATATCCGAGTGACCGGTTCCGTTGGTCTGTCTGAGCAATTCCCTGCGGATTTGAAAATAGCCCTCAATGGCGCCCGTTATACTGATGGCGAAACATTCTCCAGCCAGTTCAGCGGCGCCTTGCAGCTGACCGGCCCACTGCTCGGCGACCCCACCATGAGCGGCAACATAAATCTGGCAAAAACCGAAATTGCGGTTCCTGAGAGTTTCGCTTCAAGTGATGAAATTCTTGAAGTGGACCACGTCCAGCCCAACGAAAAGGTCGCCAAAACTCTGGCGCGCATGGAACGGGCTACACCTAAAGCACGGCCAACATCCCGACCAAGCGTTCTCAAACTTAATCTGACGGTAAATGCGCCAAATCAGATCTTTGTTCGCGGGCGCGGATTGGATGCAGAACTGGGAGGCAGCATCCGACTTACTGGCCCGGTCAACAATCTATCTCCAACCGGTGCATTTGATCTGCGTCGCGGGCGGCTTGTGATTTTGGGCCAGCGTCTGGATCTGACCGAGGGTCGCGTCAGCCTTTCAGGCGACCTCGATCCGGTGCTCCGTCTGGTTGCTCAAACCGATGCGGGCGACGTGGTCGCCTATATAACAGTCAGCGGGCGGGCCTCGGATATCAAAGTCAGCTTCACATCAAGCCCCGAATTGCCCGAAGACGAGGTTTTGGCGAAAATCATTTTCGGCCGTGCGATTGAGGAACTGACACCGTCTCAGATCGTCAAACTGGCGTCGATTGCAGCAGAACTTACTGGCGGGTCCAGTCCCGGACTGGTCGATACATTGCGCCGTGGCACCGGCCTGGATGATCTTGATATTGTTCAGGATAAACAGGGAGATACGGCCGTAAAAGCCGGCAAATATCTCAGCGACAATGTGTATGTCGGAGTGCAGGCGGGCCAAAACACTCAAGAAGCGACAATCAACCTTGATATCACCAATGATGTCACCGCGCGTGGTACGGTTGATTCAGAAGGCGGGTCCAGCCTTGGTATCTTTTTGGAAAAAGATTACTGAACCATCTGCCAGCAATCCCGCGCAGAAATCGCAACAAAGTCTCATTTTTTAGCAAGATCTGGCTTGTATTAGCAAGTTCTGGCTTGCACGGTGCGCTGTTTGTATTAGGCTCTCTGCATGACGAGTACGAGTATCGAACGGGCAACCTCAATTTCTGACGATAATTCACCCTCTGCCGCTCCGCAGACCGTTCTGGAAGTGGCGGGGCTGCAAACTGTTTTTCACACACAGGATGGCGATGTTCACGCTGTCAATGATGTGAGTTTCACTCTTGAATCCGGCGAGTTACTCGGCATTGTAGGTGAGTCTGGATCGGGCAAGAGCGTCACGATGATGTCGTTGCTCAAACTATTGCCCATGCCGCCAGCAGAGATTGTTGCTGGAAAGGTCATGTTTGATGGTCGGGATTTGTTGCAATTGGATCTCGAACAATTGCGCGACGTACGTGGTGGCGATATCGGATTTATCTTCCAGGACCCAATGACTTCGCTGAACCCTGTATTCACCGTTGGGTTTCAGATCATGGAGCCGCTGCGGGTTCATATGAAGTTGAATAAGAAACAGGCGAGAGAGCGGGCCATTGAACTGCTTGAGTTGGTTGGCATTCCATCTGCCGCCGACCGCTTGCGCGATTTTCCGCACCAATTTTCCGGCGGCATGCGTCAGCGAGTGATGATTGCAATTGCGTTGGCCTGTGACCCGAAAGTTCTGATTGCCGACGAGCCGACAACGGCCCTAGACGTGACGGTTCAGGCCCAGATCATCGAAATCGTCAAGGATCTGCGACAAAAACTGGGCATGGCAATCGTTTGGATCACCCATGATCTGGGTGTCGTCGCCGGGATCGCCGATCGGGTTGCGGTGATGTATGGTGGCCAGATTGTTGAATATGCCGATGTCGCCCATCTCTACGATGATCCGCGTCACCCCTATACAAGAGCGCTGTTGCAGACCCTTCCCCGCCAGGAAGGTGAACGCGAAGCACGACTGGTCAGCATCCCAGGCCAGGCGCCTAATCTGAAGGGGGCCCTCACCTCCTGTCCTTTCGCCCCCCGTTGCAGCCAGGCCCACGACAAATGCTTGCAGCAAAATCCACCGCTCTTCGACGTTAACGACCAGCAAAAATCAGCCTGCTGGCTGGAGGAAGCCAATGACTGAAACAGGCGTGCAAGGTAAAACCCGCAGTGACGAGACGTTGGTGGATGTCAGCAACCTGAAAATGCACTTCCCTATCTACAAGGGGCTGTTTCGAAAAAAAGTGGGGGACGTCAAGGCGGTAGACGGGGTCACATTTGAAATTCGGCGCGGTGAAACGCTTGGTCTGGTCGGAGAATCCGGTTGCGGCAAGTCCACCGCGGGGCGTGCGGTTCTGCGACTTTACGAACTGACCGATGGTGTCATTTCATTTGAAGGTGAGGACATCGCCCATTTGTCGCCCACCGAATTGCGGGAACGACGCCCCCGTATGCAGATGATATTTCAAGATCCGCAAGCCTGTCTGAACCCCCGTATGACGGTTGGTGCAATCATTGCCGAACCATTGGTCGAACATAAAAACATGACCAGCGAGGAGCGCAAATCAAGGGTTCAGGAACTGCTCAACTCGGTTGGCATGAACCCGGACTTCGTTAATCGCTATCCGCATGAATTTTCCGGCGGACAGAGGCAACGCATCGGCATAGCAAGAGCATTGGCACTCGACCCTGATTTCATCGTTTGCGACGAGCCGATAGCCGCACTGGATGTGTCAATTCAGGCGCAGGTGGTCAATCTGCTCGAGGATTTGCAAAAACAACGAGGCCTGACCTATCTGTTTATCTCCCATGACCTGTCGATGGTACGCCACATCGCTGACCGCGTTGCGGTGATGTATCTGGGCAAGATCATGGAACTGGCACCGCGTGAAAAACTGTTTGCCGACCCCAAACACCCCTACACCCAAGCCTTGCTGTCAGCCGTTCCGGTTGCCGATCCCGATGTGGAGGCGACGCGGGAGCGGATCATATTGAAAGGCGACGTGCCAAGCCCCAGCAATCCGCCGAGTGGATGCGTATTCTGCACCCGCTGCCCGGTTGCAGAGAAAAAATGCTTTACGGAAGCGCCACAATGGCGTGAAATTCAACCAGATCAGTTTGTCGCCTGCCATTTGGCCTGACGACGAACAGATAAACAGTCGGCAGGAAACTGCCGACAAAAAATTTAAAAACGGTCGAACAATCGACCAGTACTAACGGGAGACCTAAATGCGAAAGTTAAAAACCCTACTCCTTGCGTCCGCTGCGGTGGCAGTGGCCTCGGGAGCTGCATTTGCAGATGGCCACGAGAAACGTGGCCGAGATGGTGAAGTCAAAATCATATATTGGCAGGCACCTTCAACACTGAACCCCTATCTGTCCGGTGGTACCAAAGAAGTTGAGAGCGCCAGCCTGGTGCTGGAATCTCTGGCTCGTTTTGACAATACCGGCAAAATGACCCCTTGGCTTGCAGCCGAAGTCCCAACCGTTGAAAATGGTGGCGTGGCGGCTGACCTTACTTCCATCACCTGGAAGTTGAAGGAAGGCGTGAAATGGTCTGACGGATCAGCGCTGACCGCAAACGACGCCGTATTTACTTGGAAGTATTGCACAGATCCTGCAGGCGGTTGTGCCCAGCTTAGTTATTTCGACGGCGTGAAAAACGTTGAAGCCGTTGACGATCTGACAATCAAAATCACCTTTAACGGTCCAAAGCCGTTTCCATATACAGCTCTTGTTGGATCTGAAAGCCCGATCATTCAGGCAGCCCAGTTTGCCGATTGCACCGGCGCCAAGGCACCAGAATGCACGGATGCAAACTTTGGCCCAATTGGTACTGGCCCATTTGTGGTTGACCAGTTCAAGCCAAATGATGTGATTCAGTTCTCCGCCAACGAACAGTACCGCGAGCCCGGCAAACCTGCCTTTGGCAAAGTTTTGTTTAAGGGTGGTGGCGATGCCGCTTCTGCTGCCCGTTCCGTGTTGGAAACCGGCGAGTTCGATTATGCCTGGAACCTGCAGATCGATCCAAAATTGCTGGCCAGCATGGAAGCCAAAGGCCTCGGCACCGTTCAGACAGCATTTGGTACTTCTGTTGAGCGTCTGCACCTCAATCAGACCGACCCGAGCGCTTCGCTGGGCGATGCAAGGTCGACTACTGACAAAGCCCACCCATTCCTGACTGACTCAGCCGTTGGCCAGGCGCTTTCCATGGCCATCGACCGCGCTTTGCTGGTTGAAGTTGGCTACGGTGCTGGTGGTCAGGTCACCTGTAACGTGCTGCCGGCTCCTGCTGCTTATGCATCGACAGCCAATGACGGCTGCAAAACTCAGGACCTTGAGGGTGCCAAAAAAGTTCTCGATGACGCTGGCTGGAAGCCAGGTGCAGACGGCGTTCGCGCCAAAGACGGTGTCCGTCTGAGTGTTCTGTATCAGACTTCAACCAATGCCGTTCGTCAGGATTCCCAAGCTCTGATCAAACAGTGGTGGTCGGAAATCGGTGTTGAAACCGAACTTCGCAACATTGATGCGTCGGTCTTCTTCGGTGGTGATCCGGCAAGCCCCGATACATTCCAGAAGTTCTATGCAGACATCGAGATGTACACCAATAACTTCTCCGGTGTTGACCCTGAGGCCTATATGGCCAACTGGCGCTGTGCAGAAATTCCAGGACCAAAGAGCCAGTGGCAGGGTGCAAACATCCAGCGCTTCTGCGATCCGGCTTATGATGCATTGGTCGACAAGATGAGCGGCACTGCAGCTCTGGAAGATCGTGCGGCTCTGGCCAAAGAGATGAACGATACGATCATGCGGTCATATTCAATCATCCCGCTGATCCACCGTGGTGGTGTATCGGCTCACGCCAATACGCTTGGCGGTGTTAAAATCTCCGATTGGGACACTGAATTGTGGAACATCGCTGATTGGCATCGCGTCAAATAATACTCCTGCGGGGTCGGTGCAATCGCGCCGACCCCGTTTTTTCGGGAGTTGTGCATTTCTGACGCCAGTTGCACCGCAAGGTATTGAAGCCCCATGCTGAATTACACCATCAGACGCCTGTTTCTGGCTATTCCGACTCTGCTGTTTATCAGTCTGGTCATATTCTTTCTCGTTAAATTATCGCCGTCAGATCCGACCGCGAACCTGCCTTTGACAATTCCTCCGGAAGTGCGTGAGAAAATCCGCGAATCCCTGGGCGTCAATCAACCATTATTCGTTCAATTTGGGCTGTGGCTCAAACAATTGATGATTTCCGAGCCGCTTTATTGGTCGAACCAGATCTTTGGGACCAATTTTGATATCGGCCAACGCATCATTTCCTATCAAACGCGGTCGCCGGTGATGGATATTGTGATCCAGCGCATGCCGCAAACTCTCACCGTTGTGGGAACTTCCTATCTCGTCGGCATCCTGATTGCCTTGCCAATAGGCATCATATCCGCCTATCGACAATATTCCTTCTTCGATCAAGCCGGTACATTTGTCTCGATGATAGGGTTTTCCGTCCCCCCCTTCTTCAGCGGTGTTCTGGTCATCGTCATATTCTCGGTGCAGCTGGGCTGGCTGCCGTCCATTTATGATACAACCCATGTGGTAACCGACTGGGACAGTTTTGTTGTCCAGTTCAAGCAGATGATTATGCCTGTAATGGTGCTGGCGCTGCAAACCACGGCCCAGATCAGCCGTTTCCTTCGCGCTTCTATGCTCGACAATCTCAATCAGGATTACGTCAGAACCGCGCGGGCCAAGGGCCTTAGCGAAAAGGTCGTTGTTCTGGTTCACGTATTACGCAACTCTCTGATCCCGGTAATTACCGTAATCGCTCTGGGAGTTCCGGCAATTTTTGGCGGTGCGATCATTACCGAGCAGGTGTTTAAGGTGAACGGCCTTGGACAATTGCTGATCATTTCCATTCAGGCTGGCGATGTTCCCACTGTCCAGACCCTGACATTCATGTTCGCGGTGTTGATCGTTTTATTCAATCTGGTGGCCGACGTTCTCTATGGCTTGCTTGACCCGAGGATTCGCTATGACTGATACCAGCACCCCGCAAGCTCAGGCTATTGACGATCTGACACGGCCAGCCCGCACCCAATGGCTCGACATTTGGGACCAGTTCAAGGTTCACAAGGGCGCGATGGTGGGCATGGGATTCTTCCTGTTTATTGTTGTCTTTGTGCTGCTTGGCCCGGTTTTATGGCATATCGACCCAACCTATATCGATATCCGAGCCCGCAATTCAGGACCAAGCCTGGCCCATCCTTTCGGCACCGACCAACTAGGCCGCGATATGTTTGCCCGAATGATGGCGGGAGGCCAGGTCTCCATGGCGGTTGGCATCACCGCAATGTTGCTGGCACTGGTGTTCGGAACATTCATCGGCGTTGTGGCCGGCTATTTCAAATCCCTCGACGGGCCACTGATGCGCTTGACGGACCTGTTTCTGGCACTCCCATTGCTGCCCCTGTTACTGGTTATCATCATGCTGTTCCGTGAAGGCCTGAACTCGGTTTTCGGCCCCGAGGGTGGTATCTTTATTTTGATGGTGTCGGCGATCGGCATCACCAGCTGGATGCACACCGCGCGAATTGTGCGTGGTGATGTGCTTGCGCTGAAAGAGCGTGAATTTGTGCTGGCGGCGCGGTCCATCGGCACGCCACCCCGCCGTATGATCACACGGCACGTGCTGCCCAATGTTCTATCACCGATAATGGTGTCCGCCACGCTCGGCATCGCAAATGCGATCATCACCGAAAGCGCACTTAGTTTTCTGGGGCTTGGCTTTCCACCCGATTTCCCCACTTGGGGAAGGTTATTGTTTGATTCCGTTGATTACCTTCAACAGTATCCTGAACGGGTGATCTGGCCGGGCCTGGCCATTTCTCTCACGGTGTTGAGCGTCAATTATATCGGTGATGGCCTGCGCGATGCGCTGGACCCAAGATTGCGCGCCCGATAGACTGACAACCTTTCAGGCAACCCTACGGGGCATTCTTGCTCGATATTTTCTCTGATTTGGGCGTCACAACAATTGTTGTTGTCGGCTTGCTCGCAATGATAACAGCGGCCATTCACGGAGCTACTGGTGTGGCCGGTGGCTTTTTGATGACCGCGGCCCTGGCTGTAGTCATCGGTATTAAGCCAGTTGTGCCAGTGATGAGCGTGGCATTGTTGATCAGCCATTGCTCACGTATTTTTCTGAATCGGGAAAACTTTAACAAAGACGTTTTTCTCCTCGTCGTGCTGCCCGCTGTCCCCTGCATCATGTTGTCGGCATGGCTTTATGGAAAGATGAGTTCGACACTCATTGCCGTGCTGCTTGGGACGGTGGTGCTGTTATCGATTCCATTGCGACGTTGGGCCCGTTCCCGTGAAATCAAAACCAGCCGTTCCACATTACGAGGCGTGGCAGCAATCTACGGCGGCATATCCGGCGCTTCAATTGGAGGCGGCATGTTGCTGATACCATTCATGTTGGGATTTGGTCTGACCAAGGAAGGGTTTGTCGCGACGCTCGCCGCGATTGCCTTCACCACAAACGTCTCCAGAATCGCCATCTTTGGCTCCACCGCGCTGCTGGACACACAGTTTTTGATGCTTGGCGTCTTTGTCGGCCTGATGACTATTCCCGGTAATTACCTCGGGCGGTCAATCCTGCGCAAACTTACCAATGACCGGCATGCAATGATGGTTGATGTACTTACCGTAATTGGAGCATTGAACTTTTTCTGGATGGCGTTGAACCAGTCCTAACGGCGGCTCACATCAGGTCTGCGCTGCATCTCTTTGAACAATCCACTCGTGTTCGGGATGATTTTCAAACCGCCATTTCCGGATCGGACCCGCCATCACGTTCAGATAATACATTTCATAGCCATATGGCGCACCGCAGGGATGATGCCCTTTTGGAACCAAAACAACCTCGCCATCTGAAACCGCAATGGCCTCATCCAATGACCGATCATCGGTAAAAACCCGCTGAAATCCAAATCCCTGAACCGGATTGAGGCGGTGGTAATAGGTTTCCTCAAGATAAGTCATGCGGGGATAGTCATCTTCATCATGACGGTGTGGTGGGTAGGAAGACCAATTGCCAGCAGGAGTGAATACCTCCGTCACCAAAAGGCTGTCTGCAACGTCGAATTCTTCCATGGCAATCGGGTGGATATGACGGGTATTTGCGCCCTGGCCACGCACTTCACTGCCAATGTCATCAGCTTTGATAAGACGCAGCTCATGTCCGGATTTTCCAGGCGCTGAACATACCGCAACGACACACTGCGTATCTGCAACGGCCCGCCATTCACCGTCATTCGGCACATAGAGGCAAGTTGGCTTGGTTTTCTCAAACACGTTCATACGATCACCGCAGGTTCCAAACTCCACACCGTTGGCAAACAAATTCGCACGCCCTTCCACAATCACCAGTATGACCTCGCGGTCTGCTGTATGTTCCGCCGCAGTTTCACCAGGTGCCAGATGGTACAGATCAAACCCGACATAATTCCAATCCGGTGCAAGGCTGCTTTTGGCATTTTTTGGGGTGATATTGAGGACCCGACCAGATTTGCCAGACGGTTTTATCAGCAGTTCAGACATAAATACTCTTTTCAGTTCTAATTTTGCTCACCAATTCAGTGGCGAAATTCAAATTTAGTTCTTTGGCGACCAGACAGTGCCAAGGATTGCCGGATGTTCATCGCCTGCCCCCCCGTACAATAGACACCGCGACACCAAGGGTCCTTCTGCAACAACAAATCACAGCGCGCAGCAACGTCGCTGGCTGGAAGAACCCAATAGTCCGGCCAGATGCCCCCATCCAGCAGTTCAGACAAACGATCAGCCTGCGTGCTTGATAGTTCCAGCATCACTTCCAACCCCTGACTCCGTGCCGACCGACAGGTTTTTGCCAACTCGTCCACCGCCGCACGACCAACCGGACAAACAACTCGGTGAGCGAGTGGCCACTCGCGAAAGTCTGTCGCTCCAGGCGTCGTGGTTCTGCCCATCCAACCGCCCCGGTCAATCGCCCGGTACATCAGTTCCCTGTGACTGTTCCAATCGGCAATGAAACCAGCGCCGTTAAAATCGACTTGATCTTCCGCGCTACAGTTTCTCAAATCGGCAATTTCCACAGGGCTTGGCTTTGTTTCACGATTTGTCGCCCAGTGGACATGCTCCAACAAGACATCCTTTCTCAACGCCTTGTGGTCCGACCCGTTTTCCAGAAACCATTGCAGTTCTTCCCAGCTGGGATATGCCGGTGCACAGCCGTGTCTGGATACCGCAAACGCACCGCATGCATTGGCCCAGGTCAATGTCGTTTCCCAGGTCTGGTCAGTGAGCCAACCGCGCAGCAGACCGGACATAAATCCATCGCCGGCTCCCAGAACATTGAACACTTCAATTGGAAATCCAGGACCTGTAATCCCGTCATCGAGTGAGGGCGGAATTTGGTCGGCAAAGGCCGATGCCCCCATTGGTCCACGCTTGCACACCAACATCGCATCACTGCAATCGCGGACTGACTTCAACGCTGTTAGAATATCTGTTGAACCGCCGGCAATATGAAACTCTTCCTCCGTGCCAACGATCAGATCAAACAGATGTAAAGTTGATTGAAGTTTGGCGGTGACGGATTGTGATTCAATGAACCGTTCCTCACCATCCCCATGTCCGGCCAATCCCCACAGATTGGGCCGATAGTCGATATCAAGCGCTGTTCTGGCACCGTTTTCTCGCGCCAGCTTTAACGCCTTCAATACAGCAGCTTCCGTCTGTGGGTGAGATAGATGTGTACCGGTGACCGTGACACAGCCGGATTCCGATATGAGTTCCGGGTCGATGTCATCTTCGCACAACGCCATATCAGCGCAATTTTCGCGATAAAATATCAACGGAAACTGACTCTCATCGCGAATGCCCAACAGAACAAGGGCGGTTAGCCTGTTTTTGTCGGTGACCACTCCGCTTGTATCCACGCCCTCGCGTTGCAATTGTTCAACGATAAAGCGGCCCATATGCTCATCACCAACTCTGGTAATGAGAGCCGATTTCAGGCCTAATCTCGCAGTCCCGGCGGCCATATTTGTCGGTGAACCACCGATATATTTGTTGAACGAAGCCATGTCTTCCAGACGACCGCCCACCTGCGCGCCATACAAGTCAACAGACGAGCGGCCAATCGTAATGACGTCCAGCTTTGTCATAAGTTTCCGCTCCTGGAAGTTCAGCCAAAAAAAGTTTAATCAGCAAGGCATTGATGATACTTGATACCACGCTCTCCGCATCCAACAATATCTGTGAATCGAATTGATTTCGATTATAGTGGATTGGCAAAAATTGAAACAGTTGAGCAGGTCAATTGGCAACTACCTTTCTCCCCCAGGAAACAATTCGCAACAAACGTGACGGTTTGGTTTTGAGCGCGCAGGAAATCTCTTCATTTGTGCAAGGAATTACCGACAACACCATATCGGAGGGCCAGGTCGCTGCCCTGGCCATGGCAATCTTCTTCAACGGCATGACCCGCGATGAGGCCGTGACCTTGACGCTGGGCATGCGGGATTCCGGGTCGGTGCTGGATTGGAGCGACCTTGATGGACCGGTGCTGGATAAGCATTCAACAGGTGGTGTTGGAGACAATGTGTCACTGATGTTGGCACCTGCCGTTGCGGCCTGCGGCGGTTATGTTCCTATGATTTCCGGCCGTGC
The DNA here is from genome assembly GCA_011087605.1 of Hyphomicrobiales bacterium. GTDB lineage: Bacteria > Pseudomonadota > Alphaproteobacteria > Rhizobiales > Rhizobiaceae > Pseudahrensia. Next base: position 10,553 of record JAALLE010000068.1, on the reverse strand, counting down.
GCTTGGCCACACCGGCGGCACGCTAGACAAGCTGGATACTATTCCTGGCTATACCAGTCAGCCGGATATAGATCTGTTTCGTAAAGTCACCCGACTGACAGGGTGCGCAGTAATCGGTCAGACCGGTGACCTGGCCCCTGCCGACAAGAGATTTTACGGCATTCGCGACGTAACGGCGACGGTGGAAAGTGTTCCTCTGATCACCGCTTCGATTCTCTCCAAAAAACTGGCCGCCGGATTGGGCGGTTTGGTGCTCGACGTCAAATGTGGCAACGGCGCATTCATGGACGATTTGAACAAGGCACGGCAGTTGGCAGAATCACTTGTCGCGGTAGCCGATGGTGCAGGGTTGCCGACATCAGCAATTTTGACAGACATGAACCAGCCGTTGGCAAGCGCCGCCGGAAATGCCGTTGAAATTACCAATTGCATCGATTTCCTGACAGGGCGCCATGTAGATTCGCGACTTTGGGACGTCACCGTCGCGTTAGGCGCTCAGATGTTGGTAAACGGAGGCCTGGCATCCGATGATACAGATGGTCGCATGAAAATGGAAACGGCTTTTACATCCGGTGCGGCCGCTCAAAAGTTTGCCCAGATGGTTGTTGAACTGGGTGGGCCATCAAATCTCTTGGAAAAGCCGGAATTGCATTTGGCCACGGCCCCAGTTGTTCGCCCGGTTTATGCACCATCACAGGGCATTGTTGTTGCTATCGACACCAGAGATGTCGGTGTGGCCGTTGTGGCCATGCGGGGGGGGCGGGTAACCGCTGCTGACCAGATTGACCCGGTTGTGGGGTTCACCGAGCTTGCCATGATCGGAGATTTCGTGGACGCGGAACAGCCGCTGGGCTTCGTTCATGCCCGCGACGATAATCAGGCAGATGCAGCGGCAGCCGCGTTGATATCTGCCTATCAGATCGGAAATGCATCAGAGATCTCAGATGGCAACGTCATTATTGAGCATGTCGGCATATGACGTTGCTGCAATTGCCACGTTTTGCCGTCGGCACTTACGCAAAATTTCCCGGTATCAACTACGCTCACGAACGGCCGTTTCGACATTGGAAGGACCTGCAACTTACTGCGGCAATCGGTGGTTGGCTGAGCACCAACCCACCCAGTCTTGAACTCGCGACGCTGGCTTTCGAAGAACTGAGACTACGCGGCGAAGACCTGAACGCCGGGATGAAATTTGCAGCAGCCGGTCTCGAGCCTGTGCCATGGCTTTTGCAAGCTGGCCAGCAAGTTCGCAACATATTTACCCCCGACGTGCTAGGCGAACAAAAATCCGGACGGCTGGGCGCCAATGTCTATGTGGTTTTGCGGCACGGATACACCAGCGAAAATGGCACTTACGGCGCATATGTGGGCAGTACCGGCAAATCACCGGGTCAGCGCTGCGCCGAACACCGAAAGGGCATACGATCGGCCCGTGGCCTGCCCCACTATGGCATTGAACCGCTTTGGTCGCTGTTTGATTTCATCAATCCAGTGCCCAGAGCCCGAAAGGGTCGGGAAGAATGGGAGACCCGCCTGCACGAAGCACTGGCTCCGGTGATCCCTCGAGTAACCGGCGATGTCGCCTTTTAGAGCCTGCACCTGTTGTGGATCCAGCAGCTCAGCGACTGCCTTTGACCGCCTCCAGGACCTTAAATCCTTTGGCTTGATCCTTGCGTTCGACTTTCCTGAACAGCGATTCCAGCTTTCTTTCATAGGGAAGATTGGTGTTGGCGACCATCAGCAAACGCCCACCCGCTGGCAAAGAACGGGCAGCGGCTTCGATAAAGCGGTTGCCCAATTCCGGCACGGCGGCACGGCCTGAGTGAAATGGTGGGTTCATAATCACCCAGTTGAACGGTCCGCGTGGCGCTTCACTTGTAAGGTCGCACCAATGATAATTGACCGCAGCGGTGTCCGGTGCCGTCGCCGTCGCCCTCGCCGTCGCCGTCGCCCTCGCCGTGCCGACATTTGTTTCAGCCGCTTTGAGCGATGCCCAATCCGCTTCATACAGATCAAGCTGTTCAATTCGCGGACATTGGGTTGCGAGGCGGTGCGACAGATATCCCCAACCGGCACCGAAATCCGCTACACGGCCAAAAATTCGCTGGTCAAATTGCTCCGCCAGAACTTGCGATCCGGTATCCGGTCCGTTTGCGGAGAACATGCCGGCCGCGACTTCGAAATCGTCCCGCACAAAACTCGAATCGGGTTTTTGCAACACCTCTTGCAACCAGGGATCCCCTTGTTTGCGAAGCCAGAATACGATTGCGTGATGTTTCGAAAGACTGCCTGCAATTTCAGTCAACCTGCCAGCCCATTTTCTGATCGGCTGAACCCCAGCGGTCTTGTCGCCAGCAAATACCAATAACCCACCCGGCTTCAGACCATTCCAGCCACGCAGCATGTTTCGCTCATTCACGGCGCGCGAACGATGCGCAAGCACCAGGCAGCCATCAATATTTTCAAGCTCCGGCAACACAGGTTGAACCGTGTATCCCTGCGCCTCCAGTTCCAGAAAGGTTGGACGCATCCCCTGCTCACATATCAGCTCATTCGCAAGCATAGTTTCTTGCAACAGCAAACTGTCAGCATTCAATACGCACCAATTCTCCCCGGATGTGGGAAGCGGAACAGCGCCGGACTGGAACGGCAACATGAGCGTGTTTCGAAAATCGGCCATGCCTCAGCCAAGCCACAGATTGCCGCCAGATACAATGATCAATTGATGATATTGCTGCTGAGGCGTGCATCAATCTTCATCTTCATTCTTATGCACCAGATAGACCCCTGCAATTTTCAGATACCCATCTTGTAACAGCAAGGAATTAAATTCATTCAATTCGTTCTCGGCGTAAGTCAAAGCAATTTCCGTCGAGTCAATCTGGTCTTCCAGAGAGTCGATTTTGGTCTCGGCCAATTCGCTGTCGATTTTGCCCTTGTTGAGACGAGAATTTAGATTAAATATTTCGCTTTTGTGGCCAAATATTTTTCGCTCTAATTCGTCTCGCGACTGTTCCAGCCTGTATTTCTTATAGCCAACCCGATAGACGCGCACGAAAGCTATGTGATTAACTCCCTCACATATTCCATGATAAGTTAGCCCCATCTGTCCCTGTTCAAAAGCGTTTTCCAGTCGACAATATCGCCGAGCTCCTTCCTTGTGGCCAGCCAGCCATTTCTCACGGTCAGGAGCGACGTTGGCTTTCTTGCAAGCCTTTACATGTCTTTCAAATCGGCTGTGTGGTCTGCCGTAAAGACCATCGTTGACTCCTAGCAAATGCCAGTCAGCGGTCTTGCATTGCTGCTTGGTCAAAGTGGCGCAGGAGTTGAGCGCAACCAGTGCCACAATCAAGGCAGGAAATAGGCAGCAAATCCATTTCAATTTGGGTGGAAAAGTGGGCTTCAACGATGGGTGCATATGACCTCCTCATGGTCGATACGAGGCCCAGCCCATAATCAGGATAAGTCAAAAAGGCGAACAATGACAACAAAAAGGGCGCTGTGGTTTCCCGCAACGCCCTTTTGAATTTTTGAAACAGCGACGACGCCGATTAGTCGGCGAACTCTTCGCCGGTTTCCTGGTCGACAACTTTCATCGACAGGCGGACCTTGCCGCGGTCATCAAAGCCCATCAGTTTGACCCAGACCTTGTCGCCTTCATTGACAACATCAGTGGTCTTGCCAACCCGCTCATCGGCCAGTTGGGAAATGTGCACCAAGCCATCCTTGGCACCGAAGAAATTGACAAAAGCACCAAAGTCGACGGTTTTGACAACCGTACCCTGATAAATCACACCAACTTCCGGATCATCAGTGATCGACCGGATCCACTTGACGGCAGCGTCAATTTCCTTGCCGGAAGAAGAGGCAACCTTGACCGTACCATCGTCTTCGATGTTCACCTTGGCGCCGGTCTTCTCAACGATCTCGCGGATTACCTTGCCGCCAGAGCCGATGACTTCACGAATTTTGTCGGTTGGGATCTTGAAGCTTTCAATGCGCGGTGCAAATTCACCCAATTCAGCCCGGCCTTCTGAAAGTGCCTTGCTCATCTCATCAAGAATGTGGATACGACCGTCTTTGGCCTGATCCAGCGCAACCTGCATGATTTCTTCGGTGATGCCGGTAATTTTAATGTCCATCTGCAGGGATGTAATACCCTCCGATGTACCAGCCACCTTAAAGTCCATATCACCAAGATGATCCTCATCGCCCAAAATGTCTGACAGGACGGCGAAGTCGTCGCCTTCCTTGATCAGGCCCATGGCAATGCCGGCAACAGGTGCCTTGAGTGGCACACCAGCATCCATGAATGCCAGGGAGGTGCCGCAAACGGTGGCCATTGATGACGAACCGTTGGATTCGGTGATTTCCGATACCGCACGCAATGTATATGGGAATTCTTCATGGGCCGGCAGAACTGCGCGAACCGCGCGCCAGGCAAGTTTACCATGGCCAACTTCACGACGTGAGGTAAAGCCGATACGGCCGGTTTCACCGACAGAATAGGGTGGGAAGTTGTAGTGCAGCAGGAAGCTTTCTTTGTAGGTGCCGGTTAAGGCATCAATGAACTGCTCATCATCACCGGTACCCAATGTGGCCACGACGATGGCCTGAGTTTCGCCGCGCGTGAACAGGGCAGAACCATGTGTGCGGGGCAGGATACCAACTTCGGATTCAATTGCACGGACGGTTGAAAGGTCACGGCCATCGATACGTTTCTTGGTTTTGATAATCGACCCGCGAACAACTTTCGCCTGTACCGATTTGAACACTTCACCAAGCGTGTTGGCTTCTCCTTCAGTTGATTCTTCGGTCAAAAACTCTTCTTTGGCTTTCGCCTTGGCATCGTCAAGAGCAGCGTAACGATCCTGCTTGTCAGCAATCTGATAAGCCTTGTCGATGTCTTTGCCGACCAGTTTCTCAACCTTCGCCATCAGGTCTGAATTGTCTGGAGCAATGTGCTCGCGCGGCTCCTTGGCGCATTTTTCTGCCAGAGCAATAACCGCATCTAGAATTGGCTGGAATTCCTTGTGACCGAACATCACGGCACCCAGCATGGTTTCTTCTGAAAGCACCTTGGCTTCCGATTCCACCATCAAAACTGCATCGCGCGTACCAGCAACAACCAGATCAAGATCGCTCTCGGGCATTTCATCGATATTGGGGTTGAGAACATATTCGCCATCGATCAGACCAACCCGTGCACCGCCGATTGGACCCTGAAAAGGGACGCCGGATATGGTCAGAGCCGCAGACGTTGCGATCATTGCAACAATATCGGGATTGTTTTCCATATCATGGGAAAGAACCGTACAGGTAACCTGCGTATCGTTTTTATAACCATCGGCAAACAATGGACGGATCGGGCGGTCGATCAGACGACAGACCAAAGTTTCGTTTTCGCTGGGACGCGCTTCGCGCTTAAAAAATCCACCCGGGATTTTACCTGCAGCATAGGCTTTTTCAATATAATTCACGGTCAGGGGGAAGAAATCGAGGCCCGCTTTGGGAGATTTCTGAGAGACAACGTTACACATGACGGTGGTTTCACCATAGGTAACGATGACGGAGCCATCGGCCTGACGGGCAACCTGGCCCGCTTCGAGTGTCAACGGGCGACCGCCCCATTCAATTTCGACGACGTGTTTATCAAACATAGACATACATTTTTCCTTCGTGTGCGGCCGCACAACGCCTATCGCTGCACGCACAAACCGCACGGGTATAAAAGTCTGTCAAAGTGATTTTTAAGGCGCCCGGCAATCGGGTGCGCAATCCAGAATTAACTCAAAACAGGGAAGCTTGAATTGCCACTCCGGTCGGTTCTGTTGTGCCTCATTGCACAAAAAATTCAGACCGCCGGTCCCCATCTTCTGGTTTGTCGAGGGCAAGACAATGAGAGGTACCCAATACGTACCACTGATAATCCTGCCCCATCCTTGTCAAATCACTTTGACCGTACTGATGAACCGACACGTCAACCGCCGGTCCATATAACTAGCGGCAGACTTTTAGAACAAAGCCCGCCGCCTGAAATCTCAAAACTATCGGCGAATACCGAGGTTGGTGATCAGCTTCTTGTACCGCTCTTCGTCTTTGCCTCTGGTGTAATCGAGAAGCGAACGACGCGTTGCAACCATCTTCAACAGCCCACGGCGGGAATGGTTATCCTTTTTGTGGCCTTTAAAGTGTTCAGTCAGGTTGTTGATCCGTTCAGTCAGAATAGCAACTTGTACTTCTGGGGAACCGGAATCGCCTTCTTTAATGGCATATTCCTTGATCAAATCAGCTTTGCGCTCAGGCGTAATCGACATCGGTATACTCCTTCAATTTCGGGTAAAAAGACGCCCCGGCCGGGATGTCGTCCAGCGAGGGCCGTGATGTGCTTACACGCACGCGCGCGGTATAGGTCGAATTGTCCAAAAGGGCAAGTGCTAATTGACATCAGTCCAGCCTACCCGATTTGATCGGCTCGGACAGTCAGCGGGTGTTTGTCGCCAACCATTTTTGCCAGTCAGAACGACTGCCCCGATAGGCATTTATGTCCACCGGACCTTTAATACCGGGGATCGAACCGGTACCGGTATATTGCCAAAATACCCAAGGCCTTTTGCCGTAGATATATTTTGGCTCAGCCTTGACCGATCTTAACCAGTATTGATATCCGGGCAGAGCACCGCGGGCAAAATTGGCTTCAAAAAAATCGGGCGTCGTGTAGATGATCGGTTTTTGACCGTAATGGGCTTCAATCTTGCGCAACCAACGGCCCAGACGGTTTACCACGACTGACGCCGGGGGGCGTTTGGTGCAGGTCGGTGAATCCGGGTTCCACTCCACGTCAAGAATGGGTGGCAGCCCGCTATGCGACTTTGGCACGTTGCGAATATAGTTTTCGGCCTGTGCCTCTGGCAAAGCGCAAAAATAATAAAAATGATAGGCGCTGCGAGGAATTCCGATACGTTTTGCCGCACGCCAATATTCCACAAAACTTCGGTCCACATCATCGCGTCCTTCGGTCGCCTTGATGAAAACAAAGTCGACGCCCTGTTTCTTGGCCTGCCGCCAATTAATCGATGTGTTGTAGCGAGATATATCAATGCCATGAACCGGAAAGGTCCTGGGCTGTCGGCCATGGATGCGGACCGGGTCGTGATCGCCATATTTCAGGTGTTTGACGGATTTGACCCGCAATACTTCGTCAACGTTGAATTCCTGTTTTGTGCAGGCAGCGGTAATCCCTGTGGCAATGGCCAGCGAAATTGTCAAAGCTAAGCGACTGGGTTTCATCTAAATTCCTGAACGGCGAGAGCACGATTAATCCAGCTGCCGGTATTAGCCGATCGGGTTGGCTAACAATATGGCGGCGGTCACTGATTCACTTAGTTACCTCCTTTCAACCGTGCATTGGTTAACCAAACCTAAACAGCGGGCAGACCAACTTCTTTGCGCCCTTCGTCAGTTTTCAGCGAAAAGTCACGGCCAAGATATCCATCCGCTTGCGATGTGCACAGCCAGACAATTGTCCGCGCTACCCATTCGGGTGGAATATGCACGCCGGGATCCAGCTGGCTGACCGGATTGATGCCAGACCCTTTGATCTGAACCTGCATTTCTGTGGCGACTGTTCCCGGAGACAGGCCGATCATACGTATGCCGTTTTCTGCCTCTTCCTTGTGAACACATTTAGTCAATGAAAGAACCGCCGCCTTGGTGGCGCAATAATGGCTCCAGCCCTCCAGTGCGCCGGTTGCAGCACCAGATGAGATATTGATGATTGTCCCGCCCCCCTGTTGTTTCATCACAGGCAGTGCCTGGCGAATGCCGTAATAAACACCCTTCAAGTTGACGTCGACAACGTGCGACCAGGCCGATTGATCAGATGATTCAATACGCGCAATAGGCTCAATCAGACCGGCATTGTTGACCAGCACATCCAGGCCGCCAAACCGTTCAACACACCTCTGCACCGCGCGTGCAACATCGTCCGCATTTGCGACATCACCAGTACTATAGTCTGCATCACCGCCCTGTTCGGCAATCTGCGCAACGAGGGCCTGCAACTTGTCTGTAGAACGGGCCATTGCCACGACACAATAGCCGGATTGAGCCATTTCCCTCGCAGATGCCGCCCCAATACCGGCTGATGCGCCGGTAATTAAGGCTACCGGTTTGCGAACATCATTCATGAATTTCTCCTGTGGTTGCCTGCCGGCACCAAATCGAATTGTAGTTGTTGAAACCTGGTGTACTAAATCGAAGTTCTGGCCCCAGCTTAGTCGCGCTCAATGCACATGGCGACGCCCATGCTGCCTCCGATGCACAATGTTGCAAGCGCCTTTTTGGCGTCACGCGCCACCATCTCATGGACCAAAGTGGTCAAGATGCGCGCGCCGGATGCGCCAATCGGGTGGCCAATTGCGATCGCGCCACCATTAACATTGACCTTGTCCTGATCCCAGCCCATCTGCTGATTGACCGCGCAAGCCTGCGCCGCAAACGCTTCATTGGCTTCAACCAGATCGAGATCCCTGGCGTCCCATCCGGCTTTTTCCAATGCCTTTTGTGACGCCGGTATCGGTCCCGTACCCATGATTGAAGGGTCCACTCCGGCGGTTGCCCGCGACACAATTCGCGCCATTGGGGTCAGCCCCCTGCGCTGAGCTTCGTCTTCTCGCATCAACACCAATGCGGCGGCGCCATCGTTGATACCAGACGCATTGGCGGCAGTAACCGAGCCTTCTTTGTCAAACGCCGGGCGCAGCTTGGTCATATTTTCCATTGTAGCGCCGTGGCGGATATATTCGTCCTCAGACACGACCACATCGCCTTTACGGGTCGAATAAGAAACAGGCGCAATCTGGCCAACAAACCTGCCGGTCTTTTGAGCATTTTCCGCCTTGTTTTGCGATGCCAGGGCAAATTCATCTTGAGTCTGCCGGCTGATCTGGAACTTTTCAGCAACATTTTCAGCCGTTACACCCATATGATAGCCGTTGAAAGCATCCCACAACCCGTCCTTGATCATCGTGTCGATCATCTGAAGATCGCCCATGCGTTTGCCATCACGAAGGTGTTGGCAATGAGGCGACAACGACATGCTTTCCTGTCCCCCAGCCACGACAATATCGGCGTCGCCTCCTTCAATCTGCTGCATTCCAAGCGCCACTGCACGCAGTCCCGAACCGCACACCTGGTTGATGCCCCAGGCAGAGGCTTCCTTGGGAATTCCAGCGGCCATTGCTGCCTGACGAGCTGGGTTTTGGCCCTGTCCGGCGGTCAAAACCTGACCAAGAATGACTTCATCAACATCGCCAGCAGCGATTCGGGCGTCATTCAGAGCTGCTTCTATCGCCACCTGACCCAATTGATGGGCAGGAATTGCCGCAAGGCTCCCGTTAAACGACCCCACCGGCGTACGTTTGGCGGAAACAATAACAACTGATTCACGGGCACTGGCCATTAAGTCTTTTCCACTTTGCTTTTCAGCCTCTCTCATAACGTCAGCCAGACCCTGCGTCGACGAAAAATTTACCGCCATTTATGCGGACTGACCCAAGTGTGCATTATGGCACTTGTTAATCATGTATCATGCGCTATCGTTTCGGCCAGTTAGGTCTGAAACAAAAGAGAAGATATTGCACGACCGCGAGCAACTTGACGCAGCAAACAGGCCGCTCGACAAGAATCTGATGCGCTATATATGGCGCCACACCAAGGCCGAGCAAATTTGGATATTGTGCGTCATTCTGGCGTCAATGCCGACCTATTTTCTGGTGCTCAATCTGCCGGTGCGCATTGTCAACGAACCCATTCAGGGCGAGGGGTTTGACAGCGCAACCGCTACAATGACCTTTCTGGACTTTACTCTGTCCTTGCCATCCTGGCTGGGGGGCGGATCCTGGACCCTGTTTTCCGGTTTTGAACTGGAACGTTGGCCCTATCTAATTGCGCTGTCGATGCTGTTTTTGACCCTTGTCTGCGTCAATGGCCTATTCAAATTCTACATCAATACCTACAAGGGCCGCCTTGGCGAGCGGATGTTGCGCCGCATGCGCTATCAGCTCGTCGACCGGGTGCTGCGTTTTCCAATTCACCATTTCAAACGGGTCAAGGGTTCGGAAGTCGCGTCGATGGTTAAGGACGAAGTGGAACCCTTCGGTGAATTTATCGGTGACGCCTTCGTGCAACCGGTCTATCTTGGCGGTCAGGCGCTAGTCGCCTTTGTCTTCATCATCAATCAGAGTTTCTGGCTTGGCATGATTGCGGTCGCAATTATCGCCGTCCAAATGACTCTGATCCCGCATTTGCGTAAACGGGTTCTGGTTCTGGGGCGAATGCGCCAGGTTACAGCTCGAATGTTGTCAGGGCGCATCGGTGAAATTGTCGAAAGCATTACCGCGGTACATGTCAATGACACTTCAAACTATGAACGGTCAGAACTGTCCAATCGTTTGGGCAACATCTTCTTCATTCGCTACGAACTGTATCAGCGCAAGTTTTTCGTAACTACCCAGCTACCCCAACCTGATGCTTTTATAGACGGCCCA
>JAALLE010000067.1 GCA_011087605.1 Hyphomicrobiales bacterium | reverse complement strand
ATCAAATTGTCGCACCTAATGGCAGCAGAAATAGGGTAGCTGAGTAGTTACTTTTTTTCAAATTTCAGCTGAAAAGCGCAAGTTTGGGTCAACCTTCGAATGGCATGGTATTCCAACTGAAACTCGCTGCGGCCAAAAAGATGATTTGCCTTTCGGGGCAGAATGGGGAGTTTTTTGGATTTTCCAGTACCAGACAATGAAGACGAACGCCTGGCGAATCTGTCCAATCTTGATTTGATTGGAGGGCCCGCCATCGACGAACTTGATGCACTGGTAGATTTGGTCGCCGACAGCATGGATTGCCCTAGCGCCGTGGTGTCCTTGCTCGATGAAGATTTTCAGTGGTTCAAAGCCCGCGTTAACCTGGACGCCAATCGGACTGACCGTAAAGACGCCTTTTGCAACTACACCATCGATTGGGATGGCGTGTTTGTTGTTGAAAACGCTCTGGAGGACCCGCGGTTCCGCGAGAACCCGCTGGTCACCGGATTGCCCGGCATTCGTGCCTATGCTGGCTGCGCGATTACCATTGACGGAAAGCATCCACTCGGCGCGTTGTGTGTGCTGGACTATGAACCCAGAAGCTTTACCGACGCTGAATTGGCAAGGCTGGAAAAATTCAAGCTGATTGTCGAAAGCATCATTCGGGGGCACGAAAACTCTCGACGTGCGACGAGCGCGATTGAGCTGGTCACCCAAAAAGAACGGGAGTCCAAGCGCAACCTTCTGCATCTTGAAAAAATCACCGCTGTATCGGGGGTTGGTGGCTGGGAACTCACTCTGGCCGACGGAACATTGACCTGTTCGGAACAAACCAAAATAATACACGATACACCGCCCGACTTTGTGCCCAGTCTGGAAGAGGCCATTAAGTTTTATCAGCCGGAGGCACGTGACAAGATACAAATTGCCGTGGAAGCGGGAATTTCCGAAGGCATAGGCTGGGACCTCGAATTGCCACTGACCACCTACAAGGGCGCGCAGATTTGGACGCGCGCGGTTGGTGAACCGATATTCTCCGATGGAGAAGTCACCGGATTGATGGGGACGTTTCAAGATATTACCCAGCAGCGTGTGGACCAGAACAGGCTGCGAGATTCAGAGGCCCTGGCTCGCGAGCGATCGGAAGAACTCGACGTGACTCTTGCCAACATGAAGCAGGGCGTAAGCGTATTCGACAGTTCTGGAAATCTGCTCCTCTGGAATCAAAAATACATCGACATCTTCGAAAAGCCAGAAGGTGAGATTCACAAGGGTGTATCCCTGCGCGACCTGATATTATCCGAGAAAGCCCGCGGCGACTTTAGCGGCGATGTCGATGCGGTGATCGACGATCTGAACGCCGGTTTGAATGAAGGTAAGACGGTTCGCAAGCAGTTTGAGTTGAAAAGCGGTCGCATAATATCCTCGGTGCACGCCGCCATGCCAGGTGGCGGCTGGGTTGGAACCCATGATGACATCACGCTTCAGGAAAAGAATTCCAGGCAGATCGCGCATGCCGCGCATCACGATCCGTTAACCGGCCTGGCCAACCGAACCAAATTCAATCTGGAAGTAGCTGAAGCCATGCAACGGTCGAAAACTCGGGATCATCAAGCGGCAGTCATGTTGATTGATCTGGATGGATTTAAACTGGTGAATGACGGATTTGGCCACAATGCGGGCGATGAACTGTTGATCGGTGTCGGCAAACGGTTGGTCGCCAGTGTGCGCCCTCACGACCTCGTTGCCCGATTGGGAGGCGACGAATTCGCCATCGTGCTGGATTGCGAACCGGATACCACCACCCCCATCCATGACATTGCGGAACGAATTCTAACGGCTTTGGAATTGCCATTCTTGATCGGCCCAAATGAGATTTTGATCAGTGCCAGTATCGGCGTGTCGTTCATCGAGGATGATGATAACCCGGTGGAGACCGCCTTGGGCAATGCCGATTGTGCTTTGTACAAGATCAAGGAAGAAGGCAAGCGAGGCTATCGGGTATTCGATCTGCAAATTAATATGGAAGTTGCACAGAAACGAGTTCGTGAACTGGCGCTGCGTGAAGTTACCAAAAACAAAAATTTCCAGGTGCACTACCAGCCCATTCAAAGAATGACGGATAATCAGGTCTCTGGTTTTGAAGCATTGATCCGCTGGGATAACGATGATTACGAAACCCAATATCCCGATGAATTCATACCGCTCGCAGAAGATCTCGGCTTAATCAACGAGATTGGCAATTGGGTAATCGAGACCAGCATTGCAGAGGCCAAGGACTGGCCCGACGATCTGCGTCTGGCGCTCAACGTATCACCGCGCCAGTTGGGACGGGGCCACCTGCATTCGGCTGTGAAGGCCGCGCTGGAAAATAATCAGTTCACAGCCAATCGACTTGAACTGGAAATAACTGAATACGCTATGATTCAGGATGATGAATCAACGATATCTGAACTTCAGAAATTGAAAGATCTTGGCGTTCGCATCGTTCTGGATGATTTTGGAACCGGGTATTCTTCACTCAGTTATCTGCACCGCTTTCCGTTTGACAAGCTGAAGATTGATCGGTCTTTCATCAATGGATTTGAGACCAACGACCGGCGCGCAAATATTATCCGGGCCATTGTCTCGATGGCCGTTAGCCTTGGCATTGAGGTGACGGCTGAAGGCATTGAGACCGAAGACCAGTTGCTGCTGCTGAGACTGATGGGCTGTACCTTTGCGCAGGGCTATTATTTTTCAAAGCCGCGGCCCGCCCATGAATTTGCCCTGCTGTCAGACTACCGGCACAGTGATTCGACCGTTCAAGCAAGCGCCTGAACCAGATTTTACCCCAAATTCCAGCTATCACCTTATATTAGTGAAGGATTTTGCGAAATCTGGATCTGACCTCTTGTCAATTTACGCAACGTTAACCACAGTCAGACAATTCTGGTCCATCTTTTGACTTTGTCCCGGTGCAAAGTTCTGGGTTAGGAGTATGTGGTGCGAGTTGTTGATTTAGCTCTTCGATTGGAAGAATTGAGCATTCCACAGGATCTGTGCGTTCAGATAGCCATGCCCGACATTTTGAATGATCTGATGGGTACAATCTGATGGATTGCAATGGGGCTGAAATTTCCGAAGAAAAAGTTATTGAAGCGGTTCGATATGCGCATTCCCGGCAAATGTGCTTGAACCAATTGTCTAACCTTTTGGTGATGGAAGGCGGGGTTGATCTGGATACGCTGGCCCGGGTCATTCGGGAGTTTCGGGACGGAACCGGATGTGCGGAAAAAGAGGCCCCGGCCATGTCGGTCACAGTTCCTGAATATGACCCTTTTGGTACGTCCGCCCCCAATGCACCCATGAACGACAGCTGGTCAGAGCTGAAGAAAACCGGGTAAGATTTTTTGAATACCTGTGAAGTCGAACAGTTGCAGCAAATGCAATTCGCTTCATCAGCTATCCTTTTTGACATTTCGACTTTTGGAACCTGTTTCGGTTCGATGAGCTGATGTGTGGAGTAGTTTTTCATCTCCCGTAAGGCTTGCCACCAGATCATCTACTGCTTCCAGCACCGTACCGGCAGCCATATATTGTTGTGAATTTATCCGTGCCGACATGCACACCATAATCGCACCACTGCGACCAGCACGTAAATTTTGCAAAACGAGATTGATGTCACAACCGCTGCGTTTGGGTTTTGTCATTGATGGAATCCTACTATGAATAGGATTATATTCCCATACACATCACCCGTCAACTCTTCATCAATTATGCCGAAATCCAGTCAGGACGGGGAAAAGTTTTTTCAGATATTTGGGCAGCTTTCAAATAAACAGGCGTATTGTGGCACTTCTCGGCAAGACGGCATGCCCCATTTATCCCCGCAGACAAAAACTGACGCAGACTGATTGGGATGATCAAGCCAAACATGACCGGGAATTATTGCGCCAATGTCTGAAACAACGTCCAATCTTGCGCTGCCCTATATTCTGCCAGCACAGGCTCAAAAACATGTCACTCACAATGAAGCTCTCAAAGCACTTGATGCCGTTGTCCAACTAAGTGTTGTTTCAAAGAAGTTGACATCGCCACCAACGGAGCCTGCGCAAGGAGACCGATATATCGTTGCGCCCGGTGCTGTTGATGACTGGCTTGGTCAGGATGGCAATCTGGCGGCTTATCAAGATGCTGTGTGGTCATTTTATCCCGCAAATGTCGGATGGAGTGCCTGGGTTGAGGAAGAAAATCAAACCGTCATATTCACCGGGAACTCGTGGGTCTGGCCTGAATATACCTCCCCATTTGGCGCCTTCACCCGTTTACAAACGTTGGAGGAAGAACTCACCCTTTCAGGTTCGGTAACCACGGCAATAGTCGAATTTCCCAGCAGGGCAATTGTCCTGGCCGTTTCGGTTATGGTCGCAGAGACCATTTCCGGTGCCTCGACTTTTGAGATTGGCATTGACGGTGAAAGCAGCAAGTTTGGTGGAAGTCTAGGGATTAATGCCGGTGACTCTAATATCGGCGTCATCGGACCAACAGCAGTTTACGCGCCAACCCCGGTTATTCTGAGCGCCGTGGGAGGCGATTTTTCGGCTGGTACAGTGCGTCTGGTTCTGCATTACATCGAATGCGGCCCAGCGCTGATGTAGAATCGTGAAGGTCAACGGGGCTGTGCAGCCAACTGTTGAGCAGATAAAAATATCGAAGAATGCTTGCGACAGGGTAGGAACCGACTCTTTTGGGTCGGTTCCCGGCATCAAATTTGTTAGTGGAAATGACCGTATAGCTTCTTTTCAGTTTCCACGTCCTGAACGCTCGGTCCGTCATGGTGGTCTGCCGAAACTGCAGCAGCAAGACAGGACAAGATTACTACGGTGGTGATGATGATAAAGGTCATTGTTTTGCTCCCCAGTTATTAAGTAAGTCTGTGTGTAACAGCATCATGCTGAAATTCGGCATATTCCACAGTGCATTTTCGCACACATTGTCTTTATTGTTATTTTTCAATATCTTATTACTGTATTTCGGACGCCCCAACCAAACTTGACCGATCGCCAAATGTCCCTTTACCCCGGACGTGACTTAATCTATGCCTCACATCGACAGCCATCCTCGTCCACCTCACTAAAGGAAAACGACGCATGTCCTCTGCTTCACTAGATGTCGAAATCGATCAGCGACTTTTGCTGGCAAAATCCCTGGCGAGTGAAGCCGGCGAGATGGCGCAGAAGTTTTTTGAATCCCTGGGGGAATTGGAGATTCAATCCAAGGGTGTGCAGGACATGGTTTCCAATGCAGATCTGGAAGTTGAAACATTTGTTCGAAAGAAACTGGCTGAGGCATTTCCCCTGGACGGGATTGTCGGGGAGGAACATGAGAATGTGGATAGCCAATCTGGATTTACCTGGGTCATCGACCCAATCGATGGCACTGCGAATTTTGTAGCTGGCATTCCCGCCTGGTGCGTGATCCTGGCCTGCGTCCACGAAGATCAAACCAAGGTCGCCGCAATCTATGAACCTTGCCACGATGAGTTGTTCTGGGCAGCGACCGGACGGGGCGCTCATCTGGGTGACCAGAAAATTTCAGTCTACAGTACCAAGGGCCTGAATGTCGGAAATACCGGCGTTGGCATGAGCGCACGAACTTCGGCTGAACTCATAACCCGATTTGTTTCCATGTTGGTAGACCGTGGCGGATTGTTCTATCGAAATGCGTCAGGCGGCCTGATGCTGGCCTATGTCGCAGCGGGTCGTTTGATTGGCTATGTCGAACCGCATATGAATGCGTGGGATTGCCTTGCCGGACAATTGATTATCGCTGAAGCCGGCGGAAACATAGAGCAACAAAGCGCTGACGAAATGCTCAGGGTTGGCGGACGTGTAGTCGCTTCCGGTCCGATCATTTTTGACGAGTTGGTCGGCATGGCAGACGAAGCCTTCAGGGACTGAAAGCAGAATTCGTCTGCGCCATGCCCATTTGTGCAATCTCAGGTAAATTCCTTGGCGCTTACTGGCCGACGCCTTCGTAAAGGATGGAATTTCTCGCAGCGACATCCTGTCGACACATGTCAAAATCCAATTCATTCAGCCGCCCTCGCGGCGATCCTGCGACACGGAAATTCTGCCACCGGTCCTCACCGCTGACATGGGCCACCAGGGTTTTTGTTTCATCTTGTTGCCTCATCGACGCCTTGATGTAACGAATGGCACAACCAATTCTTCGGTCCGACGAGGAGTTGGGCCCGGAGGCATGAAACAGATGGCCATGGTGTAACGACGCCTGCCCGGGTTTTAACTCCACCAACACGGCATCTTTTTCATCGACGTCCACAGCGATTTCCTGACCGCGACTTAGAAGATTGTCATCTGCAAAAGTATCAACGTGATCAACGATGTTCTGCCGGTGACTACCTGGCACGAATTTCATTGCCCCACTTGAGTGATTTACCTGCGATAACGCCAGCCAGCAGGTCGTTTCCTCGGCGTCGTCCAGGCCCCAATATGTAAGGTCTTGATGCCATGACACGATGCTTGGAGAGTTGGCTTCCTTGATGAACAGTGCGGCACTCCAGACCATCAGGTCTGGTCCGAGAATTCTCGAGGCTGCGTCTATCATGGTTGGATGACGTATCAATTTGTCGAATGACGGCAACAGCCGATCTGGATATCCGCGCAGCAAGGAAAGCCGTTCCGGGTCCTGTTCCAGCTCTGCTTCAGCACTTTCGAGATCGGCTCTGACATCGCTGGCTGTTTCGTTGTCTAAAACGTCCAGCGGGAAAACAAATCCATCGCGCTGATACCTGGCTTCCAAATCTGACGCGTTACTCATAATCCTTCTCCTTTATTGCGGACGCCAACAACGCTTCAACTTCCGATTGACTTGGCATCGAAGCCGCGGCTCCGGGGCGAGTGACCGAAATCCCAGCAGTTGCACACCCCAATTTTACTGCGTCAATGGGGGCCAACCCCCTTGCCAGCCCCACGGCTAACCCACCGTTGAAGGCGTCTCCCGCCCCGGTTGTTTCGACAACTTTGCCTGCAGAAAGAGCTGGCACGTGCACCGACATCTCACTGGAATGTAGCAAAGCGCCCTGCCCACCCAATGTGATAATTGCAGCACCAACACCCAATTCCAGCAACCGGTTGGCCGCTAGTCTTGCGTCATCAACTGTCTCAACCGGAAGCCCGGTTAGTTCCTGCGCCTCAGTTTCATTAGGCGTTATGAAGTCGCAAAGCGCCAGTATGGATTCATCCAGCGGTTGTTTGGGTGCCGGTGCTGGATTGAGAATCGTGATCACACCTGCCTCCCTGGCCGTCTGCAAACCTCGCTCTGCCGCTACCAATGGCTGTTCCAACTGCGTGACAAAAACCTTCGAGGAACGGATCAGACCAGCATTGGCTTCTATATCGTCAATACCGATATCACCTGCCGCGCCCGGGCAAATGATAATGGCATTGTCACCACTGGATTCCTCAACAAAAATATAGGCGGCACCAGTATAATTGGCAGGGTTGCGACGTGCTGCACTCTTGACGCCGGCTTCCAGCCAGGTGCGTTCTGCCATGCCTGCAAATGCATCGTCGCCCAATTGGGTTAGGATTGTGACATCACCACCAATGCGCGCCGCCGCAACGGCCTGATTTGACCCTTTGCCACCGGGGCCAAGAGCGAATGAATTGCCCAAAATAGTCTCCCCCATCCGAGGAGACCGGTCAGCCCGATAGGTCGTATCGGCAACAAACACGCCGAGAACCGTGATGTTTTGGTTTTTGCTCATTCGGGCTGTCTTTCGTGGGCATAAATGCCTTTGGTTTGGTGCGACCGTAATCAGGGAAATTCTGACTGTCCATCAGTGTTTGATCAACCAATCCAAAGACCGGTGATCCGATTAATCGTTTAAACTGACGTGTCGGCACAGAAATTCACCGATACATGTTGCGGCTTTGGATGTTGTGCTGCACAAAAACCCAACCGCATGTGCGCGAAATATATTCACTTCGTCTCACGCCAGTTTCTACCGCTTCAATATCAAACCGGAGGCCGTCCAAATGAACCTCACCAAACGGATTATCACCATTGGCACAACAGCATTGTTGGCCATCACCTTGACTGCTGGCGCCATGGCCCAGGAAGTCACGCTGAAAATGCACCAATTCCTGCCACCCCAGGCCAACGTGCCTAAACTCATTTTGGATGTCTGGGCAGACAAAGTGGAAAAAGCCTCCGGCAATCGCATCAAAGTCAACCATTTCCCGTCCATGCAGTTGGGTGGCCGCCCGCCGGAGTTGATGGATCAGGCGATTGACGGGGTCGCCGATATCATCTGGACCGTTGTCGGCTACACGCCGGGTCGTTTTCCACGCACCGAAGTGTTTGAACTGCCGTTTATGATGAGTGATGCCGGAGCCGTTTCTCGAGCCTATTGGCAAATGTTCGACACTCATATGAAAGACACTGAATTTAAGGACCTGAAAATACTCGGCACCTGGGTGCACGGTCCGGGTCTGATCCACTCCAAAACCCCGATTGCCAACATGGACGACCTTGCAGGTGTCAAGGTCCGTGGTGGCTCACGCATGGTCAACAAATTGCTGACTAAACTGGGCGCAACACCAGTGGGAATGCCGGTACCAGCTGTGCCTGAAGGTCTGTCAAAAGGTGTGATCTCCGCCACAACAATTCCATGGGAGGTCACCACGGCGCTGAAAGTGCCGGAACTGGTGACAAATCATACGGAATTTTCAAACAAGGCGCTCTACACGCTGACCTTTGTCTTGGCGATGAACAAGTCAAAATTCGACAGCCTCCCTGATGACCTCAAGAAGGCGATTGATGACAATTCAGGTGAGGAATTTTCGGTCTTTGCCGGCACTACCCAAGCTGAGGCAGACGGGCCAGCACGCGCCAAGACTGCTGATATGGGGAACAATATCATAACCCTAAGCGATGCCGAAGTTGCCAAGTGGCGTGAAGCTTCGCAACCCATTTACGATGAATGGATTGCCGACATGAAAGAAAAAGGAATTGATGGCGAAGCGCTGATCCAGGAAGCCCAGAGCCTGATCAAGAAATATTCCAAATAGCCGACATAAGTTTCGGGAGCCGTGAGAATATGGCTCCCGAAATTTCCCAAACCACCCTGCCGTCAACCAGACCCGGCACCAATATTGGCGGATGGAGATAGAGCATTGCATCGCATCATGAATGGGCTTGCCAGAATATTGGCCATTCTTGGAGGCGCAGTTCTGATCTCGCTGATTGCCCTCACCTGCCTCAGCGTGATTGGCAGGATCCTCAACTCCATCGGACATTCCCAGTATGTTGAGGCAACGGTTCCCTTTATTGGCGATTTTCTCAAAGCCTTCGGTCCGATAAATGGCGACTACGAACTGGTGGAAGCCGGCATCGCTCTGGCAATTTTCCTGTTTCTGCCGTGGTGCCAACTCAATCGAAAACACGCGACCGTTGAACTGCTCAGCTCGATGGTTCCCACATCGTTCAACCACCTCCTGAACATACTTTGGGAAGTGGTTTTGACACTGACCACGCTGCTGATCACCTGGCGCATTTATGTCGGCATGAGTGACAAGATGCGCTACGGGGAAACGACATTCCTTCTCCAAATGCCTGTTTGGTGGGCCTTTGCCGCCTGCACGTTTGCCGCGTTCTGTGCCAGCATTGTGGCCATCTATTGCGTCTATTTGCGGGTCACTGAAACTGCGCCTGGCGACTCTTCGCACCAAAGCGAGGGGGGCATGGGGGTTTGACCGATCTTCAACTTGGCATCGCTTCGCTTCCGCTGTTGCTCGTCTTGATCTTTTTGCGCATGCCGATTGGTCTTGCCATGCTGGTGGTTGGACTGGGCGGCACGGCGTGGGTCACTGGCGGATCAGTCGTCGTACTCGCCAAGTTGAAATCTGAGACCTATTCAACGTTCTCCAGCTATTCTTTGTCGATTGTTCCCCTGTTCCTGTTAACGGGGCAGTTCGCCACCCTGGGTGGCATGTCGCGTGCTTTGTTCAAGGCTGCTGAAAGCTGGCTCGGACACCGAAAGGGTGGCGTTGCCATGGCTGCAGTTGGCGCCTGCGTGGGATTTGGCTCGATATGCGGTTCGTCATTGGCAACAGCAGCAACAATGGGTCAGGTCGCCATGCCTGAACTGAAGCGCTACGGATATTCCGGAGGCTTGTCCACGGCAACTCTGGCGGCTGGCGGAACACTTGGGATTCTCATTCCACCATCGGTTGTGCTTGTCATCTACGCCATCCTGACCGAACAGAATATTGCCAAACTGTTCCTTGCCGCCTTCCTTCCAGGCTTCCTTGCAGCGCTCGGCTACATGATCACCATTTCCATCTATATGCGACTGAGCCCAGGCAATGCCCAGACTCGACCCCGGATCGCCTATCGCCAGCGATTTTTGGCACTGGTGGAAGTCTGGCCGGTGCTGATTGTATTTTTTCTGGTTGTTGGTGGTATTTATCTTGGCTGGTTTACGCCTACAGAAGCCGCCGCGATCGGTGCCGCCGGAACCGGAATTATCGCCCTGATTAACGGTGGTCTGACCAAAACCTCTTTCACCGCTTCCATCCTGGCAACTGCAAGCAACACGGCGATGATCTTCATCATCATTTTGGGAGCCGGATTTTTCAATTCATTCCTGGCGCTGACTCAGGTGCCGCAGGAAATATCCACCTTTGTCACGTCTCGGGGCTTTTCACCCTGGGTAATCCTGCTGATCATTTTGGCTCTTTATCTGGTTTTCGGCTGCGTTATGGACAGCCTGTCGATGATCCTGCTGACCATACCGATATTCTTTCCCATCATCTCGGTTCTGGATTTTGGACTGACCGCAGAAGAAACCGCCATATGGTTCGGCATCCTGGTGCTAATTGTTGTCGAAGTTGGTTTGATCACCCCCCCCTGTCGGCATGAACTTGTTTGTTATCAATGCGATGGACAGATCCACCCGGATTATTGACACCTACAAATCCGTTTTGCCCTTTGTTGCCTCAGACATCGTGCGAACCGGAATTCTGGTCGCCTTTCCGGGTATCACACTGTTTCTCTTGCGTTGGATCTACTAATCCTGTTGTCTTCACGCGATAAATTGCGTCGACTGAAATCTGATTCCGGGAGAGATCAATGGGCGATACCATCAACGGCAATGCTGCGGTCTATTTCGTAGATCGACATGCGCAAGGTTCTCTCGCCAGCAAAGCCGCCTTTGTCGAAGCCGATGCGGCCAAACGCACGTTGAGCTATGGCGAACTGGGTGAACAATCGGCGCGCATGGCCGATCTCTATGAAAAACACGGTATTGCCCGGGAAAGCCGTGTCGCACTGCTGGTGCTCGATCAGATTGAATTTCCCATCATCTTCTGGGGCAGCCTGAAAGCAGGCGTCATACCGGTGGCGATCAACACCCTGTTGGTCAGCGAAATCTATCGCACGATTCTGTCTGACAGCCGAGCGCAGGCCCTGTTTATTTCACCCCCACTGCTGCCTGCGGTGTCCGACATTCTGCCAGACCTGCCTGACTTGAAACGCGTATTCATCATCAACAGTGACGACGGCGACTACGGCGACGGCGGCGGCGTCGAGATAACCGGCGAACATCTCGATTTTCATGCGGAGCTGGCCGCTTGTTCCCCGCGCCCAACCCTTCAGGTCGGTGCAGATGAATCGGCCTTTTGGCTTTACTCGTCGGGATCAACCGGCCAGCCAAAGGGAGTTCGCCACGTTCATGGCAGTCTGAAATTCACTGCCGACACGTATGGAGCCCAGGTTCTGCAGATAAATAAGGATGACCTGGTCTATTCAGCGGCCAAATTCTTCTTCGCCTATGGATTGGGAAACGCGCTGACCTTTCCGATGTCGGTGGGAGCTGCGACCCTGTTACTGAGCGGACGACCAACGCCGGATTCAGTTTTCGATGTGCTCAATACGCATAAGCCAAACATCTTTTGTGGTGTTCCTACTCTTTACGCCGCGCTGATCGCCCATCTTGATGGCGGCAACGCGGAACTTAAAACCAGCCTCACAAAATGCATTTCTGCTGGAGAGGCGCTGCCTGAAGAAGTCGGTAAAAACTGGCAAAAACATTCAGGCTGTGAAATCCTCGATGGCGTCGGGTCAACCGAAATGCTGCATATATTTTTGTCCAACAGCCCCGGCGATGTAGTCTATGGCACATCCGGTCGTGCGGTTCCGGGCTATCAGGTCAGACTGGTCAACGAAGCGGGGGAAACTCCCGCAATCGGCGAAATTGGCGAATTGCTGGTCAAAGGCGATTCCGCCGCTAGCGATTACTGGAACCAGCGTGGTAAAAGTCGCGAAACGTTCGAAGGCCAATGGACGCGCACCGGCGATAAATACGAGGAACGTCAGGACGGGCGCATGATTTATTGCGGCCGTACCGACGATATGTTCAAGGTCAGCGGAATCTGGGTGTCCCCATTTGAAGTTGAACAGGCGCTTTCAGCCCACACATCTGTGCTGGAAGCTGCAGTTGTCCCGGCCCGTGACGAGCAGGACCTGGAAAAACCCAAAGCCTTTGTGGTGCTTAATCAGGGTGTCGAGCGGCAAGGACTGGAAGATCAGTTGCAACAGCACGTCAAGGATCAGATCGGTAAATGGAAATATCCCCGTTGGATTGAAATCGTTGAGGACCTGCCGAAAACCGCAACCGGAAAAATCCAGCGCTTCAAACTCAGGGACGATTGAGAGAAATGGACCAATTTACCTGGCAGGATGGTATCTCCGGAACCCTGATCATTGATGGCGTGCGCCTGCAAACCGCCTGCTACGGTGCCAAACCCGATCAGGCACCGACGATCATACTGCTTCATGAGGGGCTTGGATGCGTCGCATTGTGGCGAGATTTTCCGCAACGCCTGGCGGCCGCAACCGGCTTTGGCGTATTTGCCTATTCGCGCGCAGGCTATGGCAAGTCCGACCCCTGTCCACTGCCACGTCCAATCGACTATATGACCGATGAAGCGTTGCAGACCCTGCCAGAAATCCTCAATCTGATCGGCTTCAAACAAGGTGTGCTGATGGGTCATAGTGATGGAGCTACTATTGCCGCCATCCACGCCGGCATGTCCGGAGATCTGCGGGTGCGGGGAGTTGTTTTGATGGCCCCCCACTTTTTTGCCGAGCCCGGCGGGCTGGAGTCAATTGCTCAAGCCAGGGTGAATTATCAAACCGGCGATCTGCGCAACAAACTGGCAATATATCACACCAATGTCGATTGTGCTTTTTATGGCTGGAACGATGTCTGGCTCGACCCAAATTTCAAGCAATGGAATGTCGCCGAAGTCATCGACTATCTGCGCATTCCCGTTTTGGCGATCCAGGGAGAGGCCGATGAATACGGAACGCTCGCCCAGATCGATGAGTTGGACAGCCGCATTTATTCTCCTCTGGATGTGGAGATTTTGAAAGACTGCGGTCATGCACCACATATCGAACAGCCGGAAAACACGCTGCAGATCATCACCGAATTTGCCGACCGTCTTCAGCGTATCGAGTCCGAAGTAGTATTGGTCAGCCAATGAACCAATCGGCGAAATCGGCGAATTCGCTGAAATTGCCACCCTTTGCCTATGTCCCGGGAAGAGGGAAGCGGCATGAGGAGGATTTTCTCGATCATGTCAAAGCGATCGCGGCAACTGAAACCCGCAATTCAAATGCCGCTTCCAATCGGGCCTGGCTTTTTGGTCTGCGCCTGATTGATCAAGCTTACTTTTGGGAGGCCCATGAAATTCTGGAAACCGTGTGGTTGAGAGCTGCTCCAAACAGCCGCGAAAAAAGCCTCGTTCAGGGCGTTATCCACCTTGCCAATGCCGCCCTCAAACTAAAGATGGGCAGACCTGAAGCTGCCGAAAAATTGTTCGCGCTGGCCGACCAATGTATTTCGGAGGCTTTTGTCGGTTGGACGGAAGATGGGTTGATGGGGTTGGACAAAGCAAACCTGCAGGCTGTTTTGGCTTCCAAAGCGACGGTCGCTATTTCCTTTTCCGTTTAATGCATTATAATGCACGTTTCTCCAATTTTGACGCACATTATACCGATATATGCGTTATTGTGCATTGAATCTTGAAGCAACGGCCATATACTGCGGCCTTTCTTCATTCCCGCACCGGGCCGACCATGAGCAAGTTGATCGACTTCCAGACAGATCCCAGCCGCTACCGCCATTGGCGAGTTGAGTATGATGGAGCCGTGGCCCGTTTGATCATGGATGTTGATGAGCATGGCGGGTTGTTCGACGGCTATGAGTTGAAACTCAATTCCTATGATCTGGGGGTTGATATCGAACTGGCTGACATTGTTCAGCGGATGCGGTTCGAACATCCCGAAATTGGCGCCGTTGTGATGCAATCTGGTAAAGACCGGGTGTTTTGCGCCGGTGCCAACATCAAAATGCTCGGTGGAGCACCGCACGCTCACAAGGTCAATTTCTGCAAATTCACCAACGAGACCCGCAATACATATGAAAACTCTGGTGTGGAGTCTGGCCAGCATTTTCTCGCAGCTGTCAAAGGCGCTTGTGCAGGTGGTGGTTATGAACTGGCACTGGCCTGCGATCAAATTTACATGACCGACGACAGTACGACGTCTGTTGCCTTGCCCGAAGTACCGCTACTGGCCGTGCTGCCGGGCACAGGTGGGCTGACACGGGTTACCGACAAACGCAAAGTGCGCCGTGATCTGGCAGATGTTTTTTGCTCCATCGAAGAAGGCATCAAGGGCAAACGGGCCAAAGACTGGCGGCTGGTCGACGAAGTGATTGCCAATTCAAAATTTGATGATTTTGTCGCCGAGCGAGCGATGGAAGTAGCGCAAACCGCCAAGGCCGGAAAGGATATCAAAGGCATTCAGTTGGGACCGCTCGACCGGACCTTCCACGATGATGGTTCGCTCACCTATTCAACCGTCGATGTAGAAATCGATCGCGCGAACGGCATAGCAACCATAACAATCGCTGGTCCTGATGTGCCGCCCCCGAAAGGCCTCGATGAACTGCATGGTCTGGGGGATCAGTTCTGGATGCTGCGACTGGCGCGTGAACTTGATGATGCGTTATTGCATCTGCGCTTCAATGAGCTGGAAGCCGGTGTGATTGTGTTCAAATCGCAAGGTGATCCCGAACTGGTCGCTGCCCATGAAGACTTCCTGTTCGACCACCGCGATGAGGATTGGCTCAGCAATGAAATCTGCCTCAACTGGAAGCGGGTTTTAAAGCGCGTCGATATGACGTCGCGCTCCTTGGTGGCGCTGGTGGAAAATGGGTCCTGTTTTGTCGGCGTGCTTGCCGAACTCCTGTTTGCCGTGGATCGCTCCTACATGATGGACGGCGATTTTGAAGAGGACAATCGGCATGTGGCGGCACTCAAGCTGACGCCTGAAAATTTTGGTCCCTTCCCCATGTCAAACGATCTGACCCGGCTGGAGACCCGTTTTCTTGGGGCACCAGAAATGGTCGAAGAAGCAAAAGCAGAAATTGGTGAGTCGCTCGAGGCAGAAGATGCCGAACGGTTGGGGCTTGTGACATTTGCCTATGACGATCTGGACTGGGAAGATGAAGTACGCATTTTCCTGGAAGAACGCGGCAGTTTTTCCCCTGATGCGCTGACCGGTATGGAGGCCAATCTGCGCTTTCCCGGCCCGGAAACCATGGAAACCCGAATTTTTGGTCGGCTGACCGCCTGGCAAAACTGGATATTCCAACGCCCAAATGCTGTCGGCGAAGGCGGTGCCTTGCAGCGTTACGGCACCGGAAAACGCGGCGAATATGACAGAAGACGAGTTTGAGCAGTGAAAGACTGAACTCTTTGTAATTCTCAAGGAACCCATAAAGGAAGTGCCCGGATGGCTGAACTGGTAAACGTAGAATACGATACATTGATTCCCAACAATGTCGGGCTTTCGAAGGACAGACGCGTTCAAAAGGCGCTGGAGAAGTGGCACCCCGGCTACATCAATTGGTGGAATGATCTGATCCCGCGCGAATTTCAGGAAAGTCTTGTCTATCTGCGTACCACCGTCAGTGTTGATCCCAAGGGTTGGGCCAAATTCGATTATGTCAAAATGCCGGAATACCGTTGGGGCATATTACTGGCCCCAGAAGTGGAAGGTCGCACCATCCCATGTGGGGAACATATGGGCGATCTGGCATGGCAGGAAGTGCCGGGAGAATATCGGGCATTGCTGCAACGGCTAATCGTCATCCAGGGCGACACGGAACCCGGTTCAGTGGAACAGCAGCGCTTTTTGGGTAAAACCGCCCCCTCGCTCTACGACATGCGCAACCTGTTTCAGGTCAATGTGGAAGAAGGCCGGCACCTTTGGGCGATGGTCTATCTGCTGCAGAAATATTTCGGCCGAAATGGCCGCGAAGAAGCCGATGATCTGTTGCGTCGCTCCTCCGGATCAGAAGAAGCGCCACGCATGCTGGGGGCCTTCAACGAAGAAACGCCCGACTGGTTGTCATTTTTCATGTTCACCTATTTCACTGACCGGGATGGCAAGATGCAGCTGGAGTCGCTGGCTCAGTCTGGTTTCGACCCAATGTCGCGGACCTGCCGCTTCATGCTTACCGAAGAAGCCCATCACATGTTTGTCGGAGAAACCGGCGTTGGGCGGGTCATTGAACGCACCTGTCAGGTGATGAAGGAAAACGGCATCGAAGATCCCTATGACGTCGACAAGATCAGGGCTTTGGGAGTGATCGACCTGCCAACCATCCAGAAGAAGCTCAACATGCACTACACCCTGTCGCTGGATCTATTTGGCCAGGAAGTTTCAACAAATGCCGCCAATGCATTCAATGCCGGAATCAAGGGGCGTTACATGGAACACCGGCTGACCGATGACCACAAACTGACAGACGCCACCTACCCGGTCACTCAATTGGAAAATGATGCAATTGTCCTCAAGGACATGCCGGCGCTGACGGCGGTCAATATGAGGTTGCGCGATGATTATCGTCGGGATGCATCGGGGGGTGTGGGGCGCTGGAACAAGTTGATTGCCAAACACGGCATTCAGTTCGAGATGGTGTTGCCACATGAAGCCTTTAACCGCGAAATCGGCGTGTTTGCCAAAAAACCGTTTGATCCCGACGGCAAGCTTCTGGGTCAGACGGAATATGATGAACGGGTTGGTGACTGGTTGCCCAACAAGGCGGATGGCGACTTTATTGCCTCACTGATGGTGCCATGCACCGAACCGGGAGAATATGCCGGTTGGATATCGCCGCCGAAGATCGGCATCGACAACAAGCCGGGCGACTTTGAATATGTCAAACTTCACATGGCTTGATGCCAGAATTTTCCTCATCTTCTAGCTAGATCAATCGATTTCATCAGGACCCGCTTATGCAAACCCCGGCCAAGCAACACCTTATTGATCCGGAAATCTGTATTCGTTGCTATACCTGCGAAATGAATTGTCCGATTGAGGCAATTACCCACAATGACGACAATGTCGTGGTCGATTTTGATATTTGCAATTTCTGTATGGACTGCATTCCGGTCTGCCCAACGGGATCGATCGACAATTGGCGGGTGGTCACCAATCCCTACACGCTCGATGAGCAGTTTGAATGGATGGAGCTGCCACCACAGGAAGAGTTTGCCGCGGGTGCAGCAGAAGAAACCACCGGCCTTGAAGCGCTGGATGATGAAATCTCCAAACTTTTAGCCGAAGCCCATGCCGGTGCAGGCGGAAAAGCCAAGGCTCCCGCCTCAGCCTCAAAAGCCAGCATCAATCTTCATTCCATCGGCAAACCGGCCGAAATGGTGGTGCAGGGCAATTTTCGTTTGACAGACGACCCTAATCACGACGTCCGACACATCATACTTGATGCCGGCAGCCTGCCATTTCCGGTGCTGGAAGGCCAAAGCATCGGCATCATTGCGCCGGGGACCAATGCCGAAGGCAGCGCACATCTCCCACGGCTGTACTCAATTTCCAGCCCGCGAGACGGTGAGCGTCCAAATTACAACAATCTGTCGCTGACCGTGAAACGCGAAATAGATGGAGTTTGCTCCAACTATGTCTGCGACCTGCAAAAGGGCGACAAGGTGCAGGTCACAGGTCCATTTGGCTCAACGTTTCTGTTGCCGAGCGATCCGGATGCAAAACTGTTGATGATCTGCACCGGCACCGGCTCCGCCCCATTTCGTGCTTTCACCATGCGCCGACAGCGCGTCGACCCGGATGCTCAAAACGCCATGACCTTGGTGTTTGGCGCACGAACGCCGCAATCACTGCCGTATTTTGGGCCGCTGAATAAGGTTCCTGATACGCAGTTGAAAAAACACATGGTTTTCAGCCGTATTGAGGGCCAGCCAAAACGCTACGTGCAGGACCAGTTGCGTGAGATGGAAGACGATATTGCCGGTCTGCTGCAGGATCCCAACGGGTATATCTACGTCTGCGGCCTGCGCGCGATGGAGGAAGGCGTGGAAGCCGCAATGACCACCATAGCAGAGAGCTTTGGTCAGCAATGGCACGCCGTGCGGGACGCCATGCGCGAAGACGGGCGCTATCACGTGGAGACCTATTGATGAGTTCAAATGCTGACGACGAACATTCATTTGCCCACCAGATCACGGTTCGCTGGTCGGATTGTGACCCTGCCCGCATCGCCTATACCGGGCGCATCCCCAATTTTGCATTGGAAGCCATAGACGCCTGGTGGGAACACACTATCGGGCTCGACTGGTATCGTCTGAATGTCGACGAAGATATCGGCACGCCGTTTGTGCATCTGAGCATGGACTTCAGAAAAACCATTACACCGCGTCACAAACTGATGTGTTTTGTAAAACTTATCAATCTCGGCAACAGCTCCGTGCGTTTTTCGGTGGTTGGAAAACAGGATAACCAGCTCTGTTTCGAAGGCGAGTTCGTTGAGGCATTTGTTGACGCAGCCATCCTCCAGAAACGCGGAATTCCCGACAAGTTTCGGCAGATTCTGGTTGAAAAGCTCACGGTGTCGACATGAGGCTGCAACAACGGGAAGAAGAATGAATGTCCGACAATTCAACCCCGCATCTGTCCATAAGCTTTGATGCAGATCAGGTGGCCGATTTTGTTGCCATGGTTGGTGGGCGCATACGTGGGGCACGACAGCAACAAGGCATTTCCAGACGGGTTTTGTCGGAGCGGTCGGGGGTCTCGCAACGCTATCTGGCGCAGCTTGAATCCGGTACCGGAAATATCTCAGTGGCCCTGCTGTTTCAGGTTGCATCTGCGCTGAATGTTCAAGCTGAGCAGCTCTTGAACCAGACGAACACCACAGAACCCGAGGCAAGCGAGTTTTTCCGCCGTTTCAATCAATCCACCGCGGACCAAAAACGCCAGGCGTTGGATGCCCTGGCACCTGTTGTAGACGCCGACAGCAAGCAAAACCGTATTTGCCTGATTGGACTTCGCGGCGCCGGTAAATCAACCTTGGGGAAACGTTTGGCGGAAGAATTGGATACCGAATTTCTTGAACTTAATCAGCTGGTTGAAGAGCAAAGCGGCATGCCGGTCAGCGAATTAATCGCGCTGTACGGGCAGGAAGGCTTTCGTCAACTCGAAAGGCAGGCTCTGGAAACCGTCGTGGAGACGAATACATCTCTCATTTTGGCCGTCGGTGGTGGCATCGTATCGGAAACTGAAACCTATGGACGCTTGCTGCAGAAATTCTACACCGTCTGGCTAAAAGCGCTTCCCGAAGAGCATATGGAACGGGTCCGCAAACAGGGGGACGAGCGACCCATGGCCGGCAATCCCAAAGCCATGGATGAATTGCGTTCCATACTGACTAGCCGAGAAGACCTCTATCGTCGCGCCGATGGTCTGGTGGATACCAGCCACAGGAGCCCGGATGAATCGCTGATAGACTTGATTACCACAACTCGGCAATTAATCGGCTCGTAGTCCCTGCCTATGCCCCTGATCTGCGACCTGATAGCTTGATCCAAAGCACCGAATCACTGGCCCGAAAACCGGTGACTCGGACAACCGGGAGCACAACTTGTCGAACATATGCAGCTTTTTCTCCCGCGCCCGGATTCTCGCGGTAAGCGGTGGCATTCTGCTATCGACACTCTCGGCTGGAGGTTCAATCTCCCACGCCACGGATCGTGCCGACGTGGAAAAACAGTTCCGGGTCTGGCTTGAACAGAAAATATGGCCCCGCGCTCAGGCAAAAGGGGTTTCACGCCGCACATATGAGCGGTCATTTGCCAAAGTCACGTTGAACTGGAAACTACCGGATCTGACACCTCCCGGCTCAAAGCCCAAAACCAAACGTCGCAAACGTCAACGGCAGGCTGAATTTGGCTCACCGGGCAAATATTTCAACGCCGGGTCGGTCAATAGTGCGACTTCCATTGGCCGAAAAATGGCCGCTCGTCACAAACAGACCTTGGCAGCGATTGAAGCTAAAACCGGTGTACCTGGCCGTACGCTTTTGGCTATTTGGGGACGCGAAAGCGCCTATGGCCGGGCGAAGATTCCGCATAATGTCTTTCAGGTATTGGGAACCAAGGGCTTCATGAGCAGCCGGGCAAGCTATTTTGCTAAGGAACTGGTTGCAGCTCTGATCATCGCCGAGCGTCGGCACGTCCCCGCCGGCGCCATGAAAAGCAGTTGGGCCGGAGCTTTGGGACAACCCCAGTTCATGCCATCCAGTTTTCTCAGCTATGCGGCAGATGGTGACGGTGATGGCCGTGCCGATATCTGGCGCTCCGCAGCCGATACTCTTGCCTCAATTGCCAACTATTTGGATCTTCACGGCTGGGTTGCGGGCCGCGACTGGGGGTTTGAGGTTTCCGTACCTTCAACCATATCCTGCTCACTGGAAGGACCAGATCAGGGTCGGGTGATTGGTGACTGGCAAGCGATGGGCATTACCCGGATTTCTGGCCGCCCGTTTCCAAAGCACGAATTGAAAGGCGAAGGGTACCTGATGATGCCGGCTGGGCGCGATGGGCCGGCTTTTATCGTGACGCCGAACTTTTATGTGCAGAAAGCTTACAATACGAGCGATCTCTACGCATTGTTTGTCGGCCATGTCGGGGACCGTATTCAATATGGTATCAAAGACTTTGCCGGAAAATGGGGCAAGGTAGGCGGGCTATACCGGTCCGATATTGCTGAGATGCAACGCGCCTTGATTGCGCAGGGTCATGATGTTGGCGGCGCCGACGGATTGCCAGGTTACAAGACCCGCCGATCTATCGGTCGTTGGCAGGAGGCCAACAAGCGTCCCGCAACCTGTTTTCCAAAAGCCGGCATGAAGGCGGCATTGGCACGCTAGATCCGTTCAGGCTTAAATCTGGGAAATACCTCGGTGTTACCTTGGATATCCGACCATGCCGCCGTCATCGCCTCTGCCGCTGCCGCTGCCCTGGGCGACCAACCGGTTGGCCATCGCCATCTGTTCAGCCGGGAACTGGGTCATCGTTGGACGCAGACCAATCAGATCGTTTCCGCTGATGTCATCCACGCCGAGTGGGATTTTGGCAAAGCTTTCACCTGGCTGAATTTTTGAGAAATCCAGACCGTTGGCTTGGGCCAATTTGGTTTTCTGCGATTTTTTCCAGCCGTGCACCCAGGACCGCTTGCCGCTGAATGAGTAAAGCGGAAGATAATGCGGCAACTGTTTGTCGAGAACGACCCATTTTTGAACATTGTCTAGAATGAAGGTTCCCTTGTTTGTGCTGACAGCAAGTACCGCATGGTACAGATTTCTATCCGTATCTTTCAGCACAACAAGTGACATCGCCTTTGTGGGCACGTTGAGTGACTTCAGCATGGCCATTTTTAAAATGACGTAATCTTCACAATCTCCCAGCCCCTGGCGCACGCTTTCTGATGGCATGGCCCAGTAATCGCGGGAATTATAAGTGGCCACATCCGGCTGATAGCCAATTAGCTTGTTGGCGCCGGCATTGACCAGATTCAATTTCTGAAAGAACGACATCTTGGTGCCACGCTTCACCATGTTGCTGATTGCGGCCTTGCGGGACTTGCAATGCTTTGAACCACCACAATTCATATTGAGCTGCTTGCCAAGCTTACGGCTGGCTCTTTGCCATTGGCCTGCGGTGGATATATTGGCGAATGGAATTGAAACCGACCCAAATAGCCCGGAACGACTTTTAGATTTGCGCTTTGCTTTCGATCTGTTGCGCCTGCGCTTGTCGATTGCCCCGGTGGTCATCTGGTCGATCCACTGCTGTTCGCTGGCATATTGGTCAAAACTACCGTCGCGCAGGGTCCAGTCCTCTGCCGTTGAGTTAAACACACTGTGAGCAAAGGTAATTGCCACAATGCTGTCGCCGCTATCGCTGTCGTGAGACGGGTTGTTGATGGACATCATTGAGCTGACCACCGACATGCTGGCGAGCGCCAAACCACCGGCATATGCAGCAAATTTACGATTTCCCCGTCTCATTTCCGCTCGGCGTGACACCGCTCCCTGTTCGGCAACAGGATAGAAAACAGGGATGAAAGAGCGGCTAAAGAACTCCGTTAGCGACGCCTGAAATTCGGTGGGTTATTTAAGTAAAATTGCAGGGATTGAAATAACTCACCATTAACGATACCTACTCGGCAAATATAATATTACCCGCCGATGTGGCACCAAAATCCCTCTGGGGCATTCGGTTTTTTCCTGCCCCACAGCCTGCGGCCCTGCATGTCACTCAGCAACTCGCTGACCAATCGCATTAATTTGCATGGGTGTGTCCCGATAATTTTGCAGCAATTTGCATCAGATGAAGCAAAATCAACTATAGTTCTGGCCGCAAGTCATATTTTCTATTACCGGCACGCATTTGAATGGAATGAATTACAGGATTTGAATCCATGAGGGATATGCATTTAAACTCGCCTGCCAAATACTGCAATCGCTAAGTAAACTGGCGCGATCTGGCTTTGATATTGATAATGCGGTGAGTCGGCTACCACCTCTAAATTCCAGCCGTTGGTCCCGTAATTCACAATTCGCATAATATGATATGCCAAAAAATTGTAACTACTCAGCTACCCTATTTCTGCTGCCATTAGGTGCGACAAT
>JAALLE010000066.1 GCA_011087605.1 Hyphomicrobiales bacterium | reverse complement strand
CTGATGGGCCGTCTATAAAAGCATCAGGTTGGGGTAGCTGGGTAGTTACAATTTGGGAAATATTAAGTTAACGCGCGATTTTTCCCCAAAATATACAGTTTCCAGTTCAATTCGGGCAAAATCTCTGAAAATCAGTACAAAAAAAGGGCCGCGATGGATATCCACCGCGGCCCTTTTTGATAGTTGTTAGTTTATTCAGCCGCTTCAGTGTCGCTCATATCTGCCAGCATTGCAGCTTCGGCTTCGGCAACTTTGCGATGCTCATCGACGATCAGGTCATCACGTGAGTTCGCAATACGACGGACCTGGTTCATCACCCCGCCGGTACCAGCCGGGATCAGGCGACCAACAATGACGTTTTCCTTCAGGCCTTCCAGCGTATCAGACTTACCGGCAACTGCCGCTTCTGTCAGAACACGTGTGGTTTCCTGGAAGGAAGCCGCCGAGATGAACGAACGGGTTTGCAAGGAAGCTTTGGTAATGCCCAGCAGGATCGGTTCACCCGATGCCGATGCACGACCTTCTTCTGCAAGCTTCTCGTTCATCAGGTCGAGTTCGATACGGTCCATCTGTTCACCGCGCACAAGGCCGGATTCACCTGGGTCAGTGATTTCGACTTTCTGCAACATCTGACGAACAATCACCTCAATGTGCTTGTCGTTGATGCCCACACCTTGCAAGCGATAAACTTCCTGAACCTCGTCAACGAGGTAGGATGCCAGAGCCTCAACGCCTTTCACCGCAAGAATGTCGTGCGGTGCAGGATTGCCATCGAGCAAATAGTCACCTTTTTCAATCGGGTCACCGTCCTGATGATGGAACGGTTTGCCTTTTGGAATGAGGTGCTCAACCGGCTCAACGGTTTCGTCACTTGGCTCAATATGGATGCGACGTTTGTTTTTGTAGTCGCGACCAAAACGGATGGTGCCGTCAATTTCAGCAATGACAGCAGCATCTTTCGGCCGACGCGCTTCAAACAGTTCCGCAACCCGTGGCAGACCACCGGTAATGTCTTTGGTCTTGGCACTTTCAAGCGGCAAACGCGCAAGCACGTCTCCGGCATGAATTGCAGCGCCAGGTTCAACCGACAGGATCGCATCGACTGACAACAGGAATCTAGCTTCCCCCTGCTTGGTGGTGACCACTTTGCCTTTTTTGTCCTTGATGACAATTGCAGGCTTCAAGTCGACACCGCGCGGGTTTGAGCGCCAGTCGATGACAACACGTTTGACGATACCGGTATTTTCATCAGCACTTTCAGAAACTGATACACCGTCCACCAGGTCTTCAAACTCGATGACACCAGACTCAGGGGTCAGGATCGGACGCGTATAGGGATCCCATTCCGCAATCCGCTGGCCCTGCTTGACGTTGTCGCTATCGTCAACCAACAGGCG
This sequence comes from Hyphomicrobiales bacterium, assembly GCA_011087605.1. Lineage (GTDB taxonomy): Bacteria > Pseudomonadota > Alphaproteobacteria > Rhizobiales > Rhizobiaceae > Pseudahrensia. Next base: position 21,796 of record JAALLE010000066.1, on the reverse strand, counting down.
TGAACCATAGGTCACACGGTGAACAGCACGTTCATTGCCCTGCTCATCCATGATCAACACAGCCATATTGCGGCCCATAACCATCATGTTGCCGCTGGAATCGCGCACCATATTGCGGTTGCGAATTTTCACGACACCTTCATAGGACGCTTCAATGAAGGATGAGTCGACCACGTTGGCGGTACCACCAATATGGAAGGTACGCATCGTCAACTGAGTACCAGGTTCACCGATTGACTGAGCAGCGATAACACCAACCGCTTCACCCATATTGACCGGCGTGCCGCGCGCCAGGTCGCGGCCATAACAGGTGCCGCAAATACCGGTACGTGTTTCACACGTCAGAGCCGAACGGATTTTGACCGTCTGAATACCGGCTTCTTCGATTGCCACAGTGTCGGGGTCTTCAATCGACTGACCGGCCTTGACGATTACTTCCTGAGTTTCAGGATGCAATACATCTTCAGCAGCAGCACGACCAACTATCCGCTGGCCCAGTGTTGCAACAACCTGACCGGCATCAACAATGGCCTGCATTGTCAGGCCAGCAGTTGTGCCACAGTCGGTTTCGTTGATGATGCAATCTTGCGCCACATCAACAAGCCGGCGTGTCAGGTAACCAGAGTTGGCAGTTTTCAGAGCGGTATCGGCCAGACCCTTACGGGCACCGTGGGTGGAGTTAAAATACTCCATCACAGTCAGGCCTTCTTTAAAGTTGGAGATGATCGGGGTTTCGATGATCTCGCCGGAAGGCTTGGCCATCAATCCGCGCATACCTGCCAGCTGTTTCATCTGAGCAGGAGAACCACGGGCCCCGGAACGGCTCATCATATAGACCGAGTTCATCTGCAACTGGCGACCAGCTTCATCGAACTTGGTTTCCTGAAGACCATTCATCATTTCATCCGCAACCTTGTCACCACACTTGGCCCAGGCATCAACAACCTTGTTGTATTTTTCGCCCTGAGTGATCAGGCCGTCATTATACTGTTGTTCAAAATCCTTCGCCAAAGCGGAAGTTTCAGCAACCATTCCTTCCTTGGTATCGGGGATAACCATGTCATCCTTACCGAAGGAAATTCCAGCTTTACAGGCATTGGTGAAACCAAGTTTCATGATTTGGTCAGCGAAAATGACAGTGTCTTTTTGACCGCATTTTCTGTAGACCTTATCGATCATCAAAGAGATGTTCTTCTTGGTCATTTCCTGGTTGACGATCTCATAGCTGACGCCTGGAGAACGAGGCAGCAATTCACCCATCATCATCCGGCCCGGCGTGGTTTCATAAACCTCGGAAGTCGGGTTGCCCTCTTCATCAACGGACTTAAAGCGCCCTTTGATTTTTGAGTGCAGGGTGACGATTTTGTTGTCGAGCGCATGCTGCAATTCGCCCATATCGGCGAAAATCATGCCCTGACCGGGCTCATTCTCGGCTTCAATCGACAGATAATAGAGGCCCAGAACAATATCCTGCGAGGGAACGATGATCGGCTGACCATTGGCCGGGTGCAGGATGTTGTTGGTCGACATCATCAACACACGAGCTTCCAACTGTGCTTCCAGCGACAGCGGAACGTGGACCGCCATCTGGTCACCGTCAAAGTCAGCATTGAACGCCGCACAAACGAGCGGGTGCAGGTGAATGGCCTTGCCTTCAATCAGCACAGGTTCAAACGCCTGAATGCCAAGGCGGTGAAGCGTTGGCGCGCGGTTCAGCAGAACCGGATGCTCACGGATAACCTCATCGAGAATATCCCAGACTTCCGGCTTCTCCTTCTCAACAAGCTTCTTGGCCTGTTTGACGGTTGACGAATAGCCCTTGGCATCGAGGCGCGCATAGATAAACGGCTTGAACAGTTCCAGAGCCATTTTCTTCGGCAAGCCACACTGGTGTAGTTTCAGCTCGGGGCCAACCACGATAACCGAACGACCGGAATAGTCGACGCGTTTACCGAGCAGGTTCTGACGGAAACGTCCCTGTTTGCCTTTCAGCATGTCGGACAGGGATTTCAACGGACGCTTGTTGGCACCAGTAATGGTGCGGCCACGACGGCCGTTGTCGAACAGCGCATCAACAGATTCCTGCAACATGCGTTTTTCGTTGCGGATAATGATATCCGGCGCACGCAGTTCCATCAGACGTTTCAACCGGTTGTTCCGGTTGATCACACGACGGTACAGATCGTTCAGGTCGGACGTTGCAAAACGGCCACCATCGAGCGGCACCAGAGGACGCAGATCCGGTGGAATAACCGGAATGGTCTTCATGATCATCCATTCAGGACGGTTGCCAGAATCCAGGAAGGCTTCAGCAGTCTTCAACCGCTTGGAGATTTTCTTGTATTTCAGCTCAGACGTGGTCGTTGCGATTTCCTCGCGCAGCTCATTGACCAGTTTTTCAAGATCCAGCGCCGACAGCATTTCATGAATGGCTTCCGCACCAATCATTGCAGTAAAACTGTCATCGCCATATTCTTCACTGGCGATCATGTGCTCTTCTTCCGAGAGAAGCTGCAGTTCTTTCAGCGGCGTCAGGCCAGGTTCGATAACAACAAAGTTTTCGAAATACAGGATGCGCTCAAGGTCTTTCAAAGTCAGATCCAGCAAGAGACCAATGCGAGAAGGCAGGGACTTCAAAAACCAGATATGAGCAACAGGCGACGCCAGATCGATATGACCCATGCGCTCGCGGCGTACCCGCGACAGGGTGACTTCCACGCCACACTTTTCGCAGATAATACCTTTATACTTCATACGCTTATATTTGCCGCACAGGCATTCGTAGTCCTTGATCGGACCAAAGATGCGGGCACAGAACAAGCCGTCGCGCTCGGGCTTGAAGGTACGATAGTTGATGGTTTCCGGCTTTTTGATTTCGCCGAACGACCAAGACATGATTTTTTCTGGTGAGGCAATCGATATCCGGATGGAGTCGAAAGACTGGGCCTGCACCTGTGGGTTGAAGAGATTCATGACCTCATGGTTCATGTGATTTTCTCCTTTTTGGACTTTCGCCCGTTTAGGTCTGATCAGCTGTTTTCAGACCACAAAAAATTCAAATGGCGGTGTCGAGAGGGGCCAAGGCCCCTACTCGGCTGCATCCGGCATATCGACGAAGTCAGTTTCCTCTTCTTCTTCCAGATCGAGTTTGGAATTTTCCAACTCAACTGAAAGACCAAGAGACCGCATCTCCTTGACCAACACGTTGAACGATTCCGGAATACCGGATTCAAACGTATCGTCGCCGCGCACGATGCTCTCATAGACCTTGGTACGGCCTGCAACATCGTCCGATTTGACAGTCAGCATTTCCTGAAGCGTGTAGGCTGCACCGTAGGCTTCAAGCGCCCAGACTTCCATCTCACCGAAGCGCTGGCCACCAAACTGTGCCTTACCACCCAGCGGCTGCTGAGTGACGAGGGAGTATGGACCAATCGACCGGGCGTGGATCTTGTCGTCGACCAGATGGTGAAGCTTGAGCATGTAGATATAGCCCATGGTCACCGGACGATCGAAGGCTTCGCCTGTACGACCATCATACAAGGTCGACTGACCGGATCCGTCGAGACCCGCCTGCTCCAGCATTTCAACAATGTCTGGCTCATGAGCACCGTCAAACACGGGCGTTGCAATGCGAACACCGGTTTTCAACTGGTCGGCAATACGAACAATGGAATCATCATCGTAATCGCGAACCGGCTCGTTGCGGTCATTGGCTGGATAAAGAGATTCAATCTCCTTGCGCAAGGCTTCCTGCTGACCTGACTTCTGGTATTCCTCCAGAAGGTTGCCAACTTTGCGACCCATGCCGGCACAGGCCCAACCCAGGTGGGTTTCAAGGATCTGTCCAACATTCATACGCGATGGCACACCAAGCGGGTTCAACACGATGTCGGCGTGCGTACCATCTTCCAGGAACGGCATGTCTTCAATCGGCATAATGCGGGAAACCACACCCTTGTTACCGTGACGACCAGCCATTTTATCACCCGGCTGAAGCTTGCGCTTGATGGCAACAAAAACCTTGACCATTTTCATGACACCCGGCGGCAATTCATCACCACGCTGAAGTTTTTCCACCTTGTCCATGAAACGACCTTCCAGAAGGCCTTTGGACTCATCATACTGGCCGCGCAGTGCTTCAATCTGGCCCTGTAGTTTTTCGTTATCTACAGCAAACATCCACCATTGGGAGCGTGGAAATTCTTCCATCACTTCCTGGCTCAGTTTCTGACCTTTCTTGAAGCCTTTTGGACCGGCTACAGCTTCCTTGCCTTTCAGCATATCTGCCAGACGACCATAAACGTTGCGGTCCAGAATGGCCTGCTCGTCATCGCGGTCTTTAGCCAAGGTTTCGATTTCTTCGCGCTCGATCGCCATCGCACGTTCGTCTTTTTCAATACCGTGACGGTTGAAAACACGTACTTCAACGACCGTACCAAATGCACCAGGGCTCATACGCAGCGAGGTGTCACGTACATCAGATGCTTTCTCACCAAAGATGGCCCGCAGAAGTTTTTCTTCCGGGGTCATTGGGCTTTCACCCTTTGGTGTGATCTTGCCAACAAGAATATCGCCCGGACCAACTTCCGCACCAATATAGGTGATGCCGGCTTCGTCGAGGTTTTTCAGAGCCTCTTCCGAAACATTTGGAATATCGCGGGTGATTTCTTCCGGTCCGAGTTTTGTATCACGCGCCATCACTTCGAATTCTTCGATGTGAATGGAGGTGAAGACATCGTCACGCACGATGCGCTCAGACAACAGGATGGAGTCTTCGAAATTGTATCCGTTCCAGGGCATGAACGCGACGAGCACGTTGCGGCCCAGCGCCAGATCACCAAGATCAGTTGACGGGCCATCAGCAATGATGTCGCCTTTGTTCAACACGTCACCAACCCGAACCAGCGGACGCTGGTTGATACAAGTTGACTGGTTGGAACGCTGGAACTTCTGCAGGCGGTAGATATCAACACCGGGTTTGGCCGGGTCGAGATCTTCCGTCGCACGAACAACGATACGGGTGGCATCCACCTGGTCAACAACACCGCCGCGCTTGGCACCAATGGCCGCACCGGAGTCACGGGCCACGATTGGCTCCATACCGGTACCAACAAATGGTGCCTCAGCGCGCACCAACGGCACCGCCTGACGCATCATGTTGGATCCCATCAGGGCACGGTTGGCATCGTCGTTTTCCAGGAATGGAATGAGAGCAGCAGCGACGGATACCAGCTGTTTTGGCGATACGTCCATCAGGTCAACATCGCTGGTTGGCATCATGTGTACATCACCGGCCTGGCGACAGATGACAAATTCATTGACGAATTTACCCTTGTCGTCGAGCTCTGCATTAGCCTGAGCAACTGTATGCTTGGCTTCTTCCATCGCCGACAGATAGACCACATCATTGGTGACCTTGCCTTTTACAACCTTGCGATACGGGCTTTCAATGAAGCCGTATTTGTTGATCCGGGCAAAGGTAGCCAGCGAATTGATCAGACCAATATTTGGTCCTTCAGGCGTTTCAATCGGGCAGATACGTCCGTAATGGGTCGGATGTACATCGCGCACCTCAAATCCGGCCCGCTCACGGGTCAGACCACCCGGTCCAAGCGCTGACAGGCGACGCTTATGGGTAATTTCCGACAATGGGTTGGTCTGGTCCATAAACTGGGACAATTGCGAAGAACCGAAGAACTCGCGAACCGCAGCAGCAGCAGGTTTGGCGTTGATCAGATCCTGCGGCATCACAGTGTCGATCTCGATCGATGACATACGCTCTTTAATGGCACGCTCCATACGCAGCAGGCCGACGCGATACTGATTTTCCATCAATTCGCCAACCGAACGCACCCGACGGTTGCCGAGGTTATCAATATCGTCGATTTCGCCGATACCATCGCGCAACTCAACCAGAGTTTTCATAACCGAAAGGATGTCTTCCTTGCGCAGAACGCGCACGGTGTCTTCTGCATCCAGATCAAGGCGCATATTCATTTTCACGCGGCCAACAGCCGACAGGTCGTAGCGCTCGCGATCAAAGAACAAAGACTGGAACATCGCTTCAGCGGTTTCCGGTGTCGGTGGTTCACCCGGACGCATGACACGATAGATGTCAAACAGCGCATCCTGACGGGAGTTGTTTTTGTCCGCTGCCAGGGTCGAGCGCATGTAAGCGCCGATGGTCACGTGATCGATATCGAGAACATCGATTGAATCATAGCCCATTTCGAGCAGATCAATCACCGAACCGGAAACCTCACCGGTTTTCTCGTTGACTTCATATGTCAGTTCATCTCCGGCTTCGAAATAGATTTCGCCGGTTTCCATATTGACAATGTCTTCAGACAGATAACGACTGTTCAGGGATTCAGGCGTGACCCGGATATCCTTGACCTTATCGCCCAGATCACGAACTGTTCTGGCGGTTACTTTCTTGCCAGCTTCAATCACAACCTTGCCGTTGGCAGCATTGATGATGTCTTCGGTTGGCTTAGTGCCTTTCAAACGCTCGGCGTCGAACGGCATGCGCCATCCTTTTTTGCCGTCATTCTTGAACGTCACCGTATTGTAGAAGTGGGACAGGATGTCTTCGCCATCCATACCCAGCGCCATCAACAGAGTTGTTGCGGGAATTTTGCGGCGACGGTCGATACGCGCATAGACAATGTCTTTGGCGTCAAACTCAATATCAAGCCACGAACCGCGGTAAGGGATGACGCGGGAAGCGAATAACAGTTTTCCCGAGGAATGGGTCTTGCCCTTGTCATGGTCGAAGAATACGCCGGGCGAGCGGTGCATCTGAGAAACGATAACACGCTCTGTACCGTTGATCACGAACGTGCCGTTGCCGGTCATCAGGGGCATATCGCCCATGTAGACTTCCTGCTCCTTGATATCTTTGACCGACTTGGCGCCAGTTTCTTCGTCAATATCAAAAACGATCAGGCGGAGAGTCACTTTCAGCGGCGCTGAATAGGTCATGTCGCGCTGACGGCACTCTTCGGTGTCGTATTTGGGCGCTTCAAAATCGTAACGCACGAAATCAAGCTGCGCAGCACCGGTGAAATCCTTGATCGGGAATACCGAATTGAAGACCGCCTGCAGACCTTCGTCGCCGCGGCCACCTTCGGGCTCATCAACCATCAAAAAGGCGTCATATGAAGACATCTGAACCTCAATGAGGTTCGGCATATCGGTCACTTCAGTAATATGACCGTAAACTTTGCGGACGCGTTTGCGACCGTTGAAGACATGAGCTTTCGAAGCCATGGATAATCCTCGTTTTGGTGGCCCAAAAAATGGGCCGAACACGCAAAAACAGCCCTTACGCGCGGTCCGGCTGTTACCTCGGATCGGCATAAACGCTGCATATGGTCTGTTGTTTTGGACAAGTCGCCAAAAAGCCCTATTCAATCGGACTTTCAGGACACCTGCCAATCAACAGGTCTGGATTCAAGACACCCAAAGCGAATCACCCCGGGTAACTTTCGGTTATGTTTCGCAACAATGTGTTGCGAATGGGGCAGAGCTAACACCCTGCCCCATAAGGCAAACTGTTTACTTGAGCTCGACAGTCGCGCCAGCTTCTTCAAGCTGCTTTTTGAGCTCTTCGGCTTCCCCTTTGGAGATGCCTTCTTTAACTGCTTTAGGAGCGCCTTCAACGAGGTCTTTGGCTTCTTTGAGGCCAAGACCGGTGATGCCGCGCACTTCTTTAATGACGTTGATTTTCTTGTCACCGACAGCAGCCAGAATGACGTCGAATTCGTCTTTTTCTTCAGCAGCTTCAGCTGGAGCAGCGCCACCAGCAGCAGCAGCCACAGGAGCAGCAGCAGAAACGCCCCAATGCTCTTCGAGCATTTTTGAGAGTTCAGCAGCTTCCAGCACGGTCAATGTTGAAAGTTCGTCTACGATCTTTTGAAGATCAGCCATTTTATTAGTCCTTAGATTAGTTCAAACGAGTGTTTGTGAAGTTGAATTGGTTGTTTTGAAATCCGCTCACGCAGCTTCTTTTGAGGAATAAGCCCCGATAACCCGTGCCACCTGGCCCGCTGGGGCTTTGGTGATCATGGCGATGCGTTGTGCAGGCGTGCTGATCATTCCGACCAACTTGCCGCGCAACTCATCCAGTGACGGCAGGGAAGCCAATGACTTCACACCGTTCTGATCGAGGTTGGTTGCACCCATCGCGCCACCAAGAATAACGAGTTTTTCGTTTTTCTTGGCGAAATCGCTGGCTGCTTTCGGTGCTGCCACCGGGTCTTCTGCAAATGCAAGAAGTGTTGGACCTTTCAAAAGGTCCCCCATGTGTTCAGCATCCGTACCCTCAAGAGCAAGCTTGACGAGACGGTTTTTCGCAACTTTGACAGTGCCGCCGGCTTCGCGCATCGATGAACGCAGATCCGTCATCTCTGCAACCGACAGACCGGCATATTGTGCCACTACGACAGAACCGGCGCCCGAAAGCGTCTGTTTCATCTCAGTGACAAATTCGCGTTTTTCCGCTCTATCCAATTTGTCTCTCCAGTTTTGACCCGGAAAATTCCAGGTCTGGTTGCCTTTTGCCGCTGTTGCACACCGAAATGGGCAATAACGACGCTCGAGGATCCTGTCCCCTTGCGTCACACAACCTCCAATTGGAAGCCGCAGCGCAAGGCAATCGTTCGAACCAAAAAAATCGGTTCATTCGTCTGTGCGGGCTTTCACGATTAAGAGGTCATTGCTGACCTCGCCTGCAGTCTCGGACAGGGGATAAAACTTTGCCGTTTTATCCATTCAAACCGGCGAACCGGTTTGAAATTCTTTAATTAAGCTCAGAGCACTACGCCAAGAACTTAATGTATATTCTTAGGAAGCCGGCAATATCGACGCTGGGTCGATCTTAACGCCTGGTCCCATGGTTGAAGAAATCGCAACGCGCTTGACGAACGTGCCCTTGGCGCCAGATGGCTTGGCCTTGGTAACAGCTTCGGCAAATGCCAATACGTTTTCTTCGATTGCTTTTGCGTCGAAACTAGCCTTGGCAATACCGGCGTGAATAACACCAGCTTTTTCAACGCGGAATTCCACAGATCCGCCTTTGGCGTCTTTAACAGCCTGCGTAACGTCAGGGGTCACAGTGCCAACGCGTGGGCTTGGCATAAGGCCACGAGGACCAAGCACCTTACCCAACCGACCAACAAGCGCCATCATGTCAGGCGTTGCAATAATACGGTCAAACGGGATGTCTCCACCCTGAATGCGTTCCATCAAGTCTTCGGCACCGACAACGTCAGCACCAGCAGCCTTGGCTTCTTCGGCTTTGTCATCACGAGCGAACACGGCGACATTCATGTCTTTACCTGTGCCATTGGGCATGGTCACAACACCACGCACCATCTGGTCAGCATGACGCGGGTCAACACCCAGGTTCATCGCCACTTCAACAGTTTCATCAAACTTGGCTTTGGCGCCGTTTTTAACGAAGGTGACTGCTTCAGACAGTTCGTACAGTTTCTTGCGATCAATGCCTTCACGAGCGGCGGATAGTCTTTTTCCTGCTTTTGCCATCTTGTTAGCCCTTCACTTCCAGGCCCATCGAACGGGCAGAGCCTTCAATGATCAGCATCGCCTGATCGATTGTATTGGCGTTGAGATCTTTCATTTTGACTTCGGCGATTTCCTTCACCTGGTCACGGGTTACTGAACCCGCAATGGAACGACCTGGCTCTTCAGAACCGGATTTCAAGTTCGCAGCTTTCTTCAAAAGATAAGACGCTGGAGGCGTCTTCATTTTGAAAGTGAAAGACTTATCCTGGAAAATGGTGATGGTGACAGGAACAGGAGCCCCTTTTTCCATTTCCTGGGAAGCCGCGTTGAACGACTTGCAGAATTCCATGATGTTCAGACCGCGCTGACCCAGCGCCGGACCGATTGGCGGGGACGGTGAAGCACTTCCCGCAGGCACCTGAAGCTTCAGGTATCCGTCAATTTTTTTGGCCATATTACTTGCCTTTGTTTGCGCTCCTTGCGGAGCATTTCATTTACAGCTTTCGCTGCGCTCAAAGACCTGCGTGGTGCGGATATGGAAGCCGGCCAGGCCCCTCACCTCCCACACAGATATTAGGGTCAGACCTTTTCGACCTGCCCATATTCAAGATCAACCGGCGTTGCACGCCCGAAGATCGAAACTTCTACTTTCAGGCGGGCGCGTTCCTCGTCCACCTCTTCCACGGTGCCACTGAACGAGGCAAATGGGCCATCGGACACACGGACATTTTCGCCAATTTCGAACATGACCGACGGCTTGGGACGATCAACGCCTTCCTGAACCTGATTTAGAATGCGATCGGCTTCCTTGTCAGGTATCGGCAATGGCTTATTGTCAGATCCCAGAAACCCGGTAACCTTCGGCGTATTGTTGATCAGATGAAACGCCTCATCGGTCATCTCCATCCGCGCCAATACATAGCCGGGGAAAAACTTGCGCTCGGCATCGACTTTCTTGCCCTTGCGCACTTCAACAACTTTTTCGACCGGCACCAGGACCTGTTCGAACAGATGTTCCAGTCCCTTTTGACGCGCCTGTTCCTCGATTGAGGCCACAACCTTTTGCTCGAAATTCGAGTAGGCGTGAATGATGTACCACCGCATAGCCATGGAATTTCCGCACTCCGTCTGGATCGATTATCCGAAAAGAAAACCTGTGCCGTAGCTCAGGACCTGATCAACCAAAAAGAAAAATATTGCAAAAATGAACACAAGAGCCAGGGTCATCACGGTGGTTACGCCGGTTTCCCGGCGGGTCGGCCAGACAACCTTTGCCACTTCCGCCCGCACCTGCTGGAGAAATGTGAATGGATTCGTTTTTGACGCCAACGTGATTTCCTCAAACAATGGGCGGAAAAAATCCGCATCTTCTTGTTTTCAAACAGCAATCAGGCGCGCCGAGCACTTCAGACACTCAACGCACCCTAATTAGTTGATGCCTATCTATTGCACGCAAGCTCTAAGTGCAAGATGCACAATGGATTTTTTGCACATTCTGTACCGAATTCTGAAGCCCAAAATCTGCAACCTTATAAGTTGATTTCACCTCTGTCCGACTTAAACTTGGAGGCGACGCCGCCATCTGCCCAGTTTTCATTTGAAATTGGGCGCACTGGGGGAATGTCTTAAAATGAAATCACCGTTAAGTCTCGGATCACACCTCGCATGGGTGGTCCTCGGTCTGTTAGTTCTGCAAAGCTGCGCTCGTGGACCTTATACCGCACAATCCACTCATGAATCGAAACTGTTGAAGCAGGGCTTAGGACGTATTGCCGTATATCGAACCGATCGGTTTACTCTGGCACTTCCTCCAAATGTGAGGGTCAATGGCGTGGAAGCCGGGCGTTGCAGGACCAACGGTATTTTCTTCATCGACGTACTGCCCGGAAAGCACAAGGTTGGCGTGACTACGCAATTCACCGAAGAACTGGACATTGCCGTTCGGGAGAATGAAACCACTTATATCGAATGCTCAATGCGGCCAGATTTCCCGTTCGGCACACCGCATTTTGAGGAAGTTGAGCCAGATGTTGCCGCCGCAGTCATTGCTGAACTGGCTCTTATTGATCAGCGTTGACACAACCAATCCGCTTTGCAGGATTAACCGTTTTGAGATCGAAACCGGCAGTCTGGTTCTTCGTCGAACCCGGTCGACTGGGTTCATATGCTCATCATTGGCAATTCCGTCGCAAAAACATCGCATTGCGACCAGATCAGAACTGCACCAACAGGTGCAACAGTCTACTGGTTGGCCATGAATTGAGGCCGCTGCGGCGCATAAGGCGAATATTGATGGATACCCTTGCCCGACCGCAAAACATCAAGTTGGGAGTTGGCCTGATACTGGCCGCCGCTCTGGCTATTTCGGTACAGGATGTAATCATCAAACTGTTTAGTGACCACGTGTCTTTGTGGCAGATATTCGCCCTGCGCGGCTGTATTGCTGTTCCAATGCTACTGATGATCGGCAAGATGCGCGGATCCAGAAACCTGCTGAAGTCCGCCTTGAGCCGATGGCCGCTGATGCGATCACTGTTCATCACCACCACCTTCCTTGCATTTTATGCAGCCATCCCGTTTCTCAGTCTTTCAACCGTGGGCGCAGCCAATTACATCGCGCCCATATTTGTGACCCTGCTGTCCGCCTATGTCATCGCAGAGCCGGTTCGACGGCGGGGATGGATCGGTGTTGCCCTTGGGTTTGTCGGGGTGATGGTCTTGCTGCAGCCGGGGTCCGATGCCTTTTCTCCATGGTCAATTTTGCCAATTATCGGTGCCGCATTTTACGCCCTTGCGCATATCACAACCCGAACCAGATGCCAGGGCGTCCCCGTTGCCGCATTGTCGCTATCGCAAAATATCATCATGGGTCTGGCCGGGTTCATAGTCAGCGGGTTGCTGCTTTGGCTGCCTCAGGATGGAGTGCTGATGCAATCTTATCCTTATGTCTTTGGCAGTTGGTTGCCGATAGGACTGTCTGACTTCGCGGTGTTGGTCCTGTTGGCCGGATTTGCGGTGGCAATCGGCATGTTACTGGCCGGTGCTTATCAGGCCGCCCCGCCTTCCACCGTGGCAACTTTTGAATATACCTATCTGGTCTTTGTTGCTGTCTGGGATGCGGTGTTTTTTGCAAGCCTGCCAAACCCGATATCCCTATCGGGCATGGCGCTGATCATAATCGCTGGCCTGCTGGTATTGCGCAAATAGTGAGTTTTTCATTCAATCGCCGGTAAAATGGCCGCTGTACACTCCCCAAAACCGATGCGATACCCGTCTCCCTGGGCGTGCCCTCTCAGGGTCATGCGGTCACCATCTTCAATGAAAGTTCGTGTTTCGCCGCTGTCCAGCGTCAGTGGCTCCTTGCCGCCCCAACTGATTTCCAACAAGGACCCAAGCGAAGATTTCTCGGGGCCGGATATTGTACCGGATCCCAGAAGGTCGCCGCAATTCATGGCGCAGCCTGAACTGGAATGGTGCGCCAGTTGCTGCGCGGCAGAATAATACATTTCGCGATAATTGGTCCGCGATATGATTGTCTCAACGTCGGCACCAGCAGGCTGCATGGCCACTTCCAGTTCGACATCATAGAGCATTGGTCCATTTTCCTAGAGATGGGGCAAAAGCTGCTTTTCTCTGTCCGGTGTCGATACTCGAAACGGTTCAAGCGCGGCGCGGCTGACGATCCAAGGGCTGATTGACGTTGCAAATGCCTTGGCCTGGAAAGGGCCAAGCGGCTGATATTCCCAAGCCTGAATATCCCGCACCGACCAGTCATTGACGATGACGTAGCCGAATATCATTGCATCGGCCTCGTCGACCGAAACGGGCTGCCCCATCGTGCTTGCCGTTCCAACAACGGCGCCCATTTCCAACTCGATATCCAGCCGCCGACTAGGGGCAAATATTGGCGTCTCATGCTTCGGGCTTTTCAACTGCCCCCTTGGCCGCACGACATCGGTACCGGAAACCACAACTGTCGAAGCGCGACCGTTATAGGCAACGGGAATGTGCAGCCAGTTTGGTTGCAGGGCATTTTCACGTCCGCGAAACATCGTCCCGGCATTTTCGGCATGGTGACGCCCGGAAAAGAAGTCGGTGAATTCGCAAACCCGAAACGGCATATGCATTTGCACCTGATCCAGCGGAATCATGGCCGCTTCAATTGCTGATCTCTTGCTAACATCGGCAGTTTGTTTCAGCAGATCGATGAGTTGTTCACGAACTGCATCCCAACTGCCCTGCCCCAGTGCCATAAACTGGTTTAGACAATTCTGGCTGAAAACAGCCTCCTCGCCGACATCAATCAAACCGCCATTCTGCAACTCCGCCAGATCAAGAACATAATTGCCAATCGCGGTGCAGCAGACAGGCTCACCACCACTGGTTGAATATACGCCGTAAGGCAGGTTGTTCAGCGGAAACGGGCAATCTGGTGCGTTGGCGCCATCTACCCAGGAGGGGTTCAAAGACATGTAGAAATTCTCGGTATGTTAGGCGTTCTGGTTGCGACTCATTTCAGGCCGGGCGTGCCGTCAAACTTCCGTTCCAACCCTTCCCAGCAATCAATATAGTCTTCCTGCAAGGTGTCCAGTTCAGCTGCAAATTTCGTCAACTGTTGAGGAAACCGTGTTTCAAACATGAAGGCCATTGTGTTGTCCAGCTTAGTCGGTTCCAACTTGCTGTAGGACGCCTTTTCAAAGCCGCCAAAATCCGGGCCATGGGGCAGCATGAGATTATGCAGGCTCATGCCACCGGGAACAAATCCTTCTTCCTTTGCGTCATATTGCCCATAAACCAGCCCCATAAACTCACTCATGATGTTGCGGTGGTACCAGGGCGGGCGGAATGTATCTTCTCCCACCAGCCAGCGCGGTGGAAAAATCACAAAATCCACATTTGCCGTTCCCTCTTCTCCAGATGGCGCGGTCAACACCGTAAAAATCGAAGGATCGGGGTGGTCAAACAGAACCGCCCCCACAGGAGAGTAGGTGCGCAGGTCATATTTATAGGGCGCATAATTGCCATGCCAGGCAACCACATCGAGCGGTGATTGGCCGATTTCAGTCAGATGAAAGGATCCGCACCATTTGACGGTCAACCTGCAGGCTATTTCCTTGTCTTCATATGCTGCAACCGGTGTTTTGAAATCGCGCGGATTGGCCAGGCAATTCGCCCCTATTGGTCCGCGGTCCGGCAGGGTCAGCTTGGCTCCGTAATTTTCACATATATAGCCGCGCGCCGCGTTTTCACCGTCGGCCAACATGACTTTGAAAATCATACCACGGGGAATGACACAAATTTCTGCCGGTTCCAGATCCATGATCCCCAACTCGGTAAACACCCGTATCGCACCCTGTTCGGGTACCAACATCAGTTCGCCGTCGGCATTGAAGAAATAGTCATCCTCCATGTCCTTGTTAAACCCATAGACATGCGCTGCGATGCCCGATTGGCCAAGCGCATCACCCGCCGTCGTCATCGTCGCCACCCCCTCAATGAATGTTGTCGGTTGTTCGGGCATCGGAACCGGTGACCAGCGCAATTGCCCCAGTGCCAATCCGTGCTTGATCACATGGGGAGCAGTTTTCCAGTTCGGCAGGTCGATCTCGCTGTAACGTCCCGAATGCCGCACTCCCGGACGAATTCGATACAGCCAGGATCTTTCATTGGTGCCGCGCGGCGCTGTGAAGGGCGAGCCCGACAATTGCTCTGCATAAAGACCATAGTTACAGCGCTGTGGAGAATTACGCCCCTGGGGCAACGCTCCGGGCAGACTTTCGGTTTCAAAATCATTTCCAAAGCCTGGCATGTAGGATGGGGAATTAGTTGAGCTCATGGGGCTACCTCCGGGAAGACAATTTTGTTACATTTGTGACGATTGATTTTGTAACCATCAAGGCCCCTATGGCAAAATCTGATACCAGCTCAAATGATGAGTTCGACCTGGAGACCTTTTTGCCATTTCGATTGCATCAGGCTTCAGAGGCGGTGAGCCAGTCTTTCAGGTCGATCTACAAACACGAATATGGCATGACCCGCAGCGAATGGCGGGTGCTCGCACATCTGGGGCAATACGGCGCCATGACGGCAACCGAAATCGGCCGATCCGCCAGTCTTCATAAAACCAAGGTTTCCCGGGCAGTATTTTCTCTGGAAACGAGGCGCTGGCTGTCCCGCGCGCCCGATCAACGCGACCGGCGAGTTCAAATTCTCTCGCTGACGAAATCGGGCCACCAGGCCTATCGTCGCCTGGGGTCGCGCGCCCAACAATATAATGACCAACTCGCGAAGAAGCTGGGCAAGGACAAGGTAGCTGAAATTGTTCACCTCGCTGACGCGCTCCAGCGGGTTGTTAAAGATTAGTCAGCGACTATTTCTCTTTCTGTTGTGCGACATTGGAGAACAGATTGACAATATTTCAAAATTGCACAATGTGACTTCGGGTTGGGCTCCTCCAAGGAGCGCACAATGACAAGCACAAACTTAAGTGCCAGACTTCTGAAAAATCTGAACCGGGACGGATTTGTAATCTTGCCCGAATTGTTTTCAGAATCCGAAATCGACACGCTCAATGCCAAAATACCTGGACTGTGGGCGCAAGATACAGAAGCCAATATCCGCGAAAAAAACTCCAACGAGATACGCATGGCAATGGCAGTTCATCAGCGAGATGAAGAATTTTCCAAATTGGTGCATGATCCCAGATTGATAAATCCGGCTTACCAGATACGCCCCGAACCGCTCTATGTTCAGCAGGTCAAAGTCAATAACAAGGCACCGCTTTCAGATGACGTGTGGCAATCACAACGTTAATGACGGTATCAGACGACCGCTGGCCCTCAACATCCACGTTTACCTTGATGATGTGAACCAGTTTAACGGGCCAATCTGTTTCATCCCCGGTTCGCATCTGACCGAAAATCGGCAGGTTGCGTCGCATGAAATGTTCTTCGATGATCATACGACTTCTTATGCCGTATGGGCTGTTGATGAAGCGGTCATCCAAGCCCAAGTGAAGAGGGCGCAACAAATTGACCCGCAACAGGGGATTGTCGCGGCTATGGGCAAAAGAGGTACGGCGTTGATATTTTTCGACACAACAATCCACTGCTCGCCAGCAAATTTCTCTCCGTGGAAACGCTCGGTTTTCTCGATGATCCTGAACCCAGTCAGCAACGCCTATGGCAACACCAATCGCCCCGATTATCTCCATCACAGGGACCTGACTCCAGTGGAAGCAGGGAGCGGCGATTTGCTCTGAAACCCTTAAGCACAGGACTAACCGCCGCCGGTGCCGCCGCTGCTGATCGGCAAGGCGAGCGTTGATTTGATTGTATCTAAAACGATGGCGCTTTTGACATTCTGCACGGCCTTTTGGGGTAACAACACATCGCTAATAAACCGCGACAAGGATTTCAGGTCTGGAGAGACGACTTTGATCGAATAATCCATTTCGCCAGTCAGCGAAAAAGCTTCCTGCACATTATCGAGACTGAGCAGCAATTTACGAAACTGATCCGCATTGTCATCGTTATGCGACGTTAGCGTGACGGAGATGATGCAGGTCAGGTTGACGCCGACTTTTTCCGAATCGATCAATGCCGTATACCCGCGGATAATGCCGCTTTCTTCAAGCGCTGACCGCCGACGCGAACATTGCGACGCAGAAAGCCCCACACGCTCTCCCAATTCTCCATTGGTCAGGCGGCCGTCGCTTTGAAGCGCGCGAATAATATTACGATCAAATCCGTCCATATCCGTCATATTAATCACCATTCGCTCAATACCTACACATATCGTGCGATATTATCCGAATATATACACATTTTGCAAGAAACTTGCACCTCGAATTTGCTATGATCGGCGCAGATAATTATTGCGGAGCAGATGTCATGGGTCCCTTTCCACACCACGCACCAAAAGCCGAGATTTCAGATCAGAACCCCGTGGGTACAGATGGTTTTGAATTTGTTGAATTCGCTCACGCCGATCCCGCTGAATTGGAAACCCTGTTCACGCGGATGGGCTACAAAGAAGTCGCACGCCACAAGACCAAATCGATTTCCGTGTGGCGCCAGGGCGACATCAACTATCTGATCAACAGCGAACCCAAATCTCACGCCATGAATTTCGTCGATGCCCATGGGCCATGTGCTTCATCAATGGCGTGGCTCGTGGTGGACGCCCAACAGGCATTCGATCACGCAGTCAAACTCGGCGCGGAACCATATCTGAATGACGATAAAGCGCTGGACGTCCCGGCAATCGTCGGCATTGGCGGCTCGCTGCTCTATTTCATCGACCGTTACGGCGAGACAGGTTCAGCCTACGATGCCGAATTTGATTGGCTCGGCGAGGCAGATCAAAAGCCGGAAGGTATCGGCTTTTATTATCTCGACCACCTGACCCACAATGTCTACCGCGGCAATATGGACACCTGGTGGCATTTTTACCGCGATCTGTTCGGCTTCACCCAAATCCATTTTTTCGACATTGAAGGCAAGCTCACCGGTCTGATCAGCCGCGCAATCACCTCGCCATGTGGCAAAATCCGCATTCCGCTCAATGAAAGCACCGACGACAAAAGCCAGATTGAATCCTATCTGCACAAATACAAGGGCGAAGGTATCCAGCACATAGCGGTTGGCACAGACAACATCTATGACGCTACAGACGAACTTGCCGACAATGACCTTAAATTCATGCCCGGACCACCAGACGCCTATTACGAACTCAGCAAAGAACGGGTCTCCGGCCACAACGAGCCACTCGACCGCATGCGCAAACACGGGGTCTTGATTGATGGCGAAGGTGTGATTGACGACGTCAATGGCCACCGAATGACCCGCATTCTGCTGCAGATTTTTTCAAAAACCGTTGTCGGACCGATCTTTTTCGAATTCATCCAGCGCAAGGGGGATGAAGGATTTGGAGAAGGTAATTTCCGTGCACTGTTTGAAAGCATTGAGGCTGAACAATTGCGCACTGGCGAACTGACACAGGACGACGCCGCCTAAAATATAAAGCTACTATCGCTCCAAACAGCCAGTCATCGTATCAGCGAGATTGCGATTGAGTTCGAAATAAAGTTCCGGCCCCGGCGTGACTTCTAAACCTATCGGATCAAGCGTGTCGATGCGCAAGCCGTTGTCATCTGCAATCGCATCCCACGCTTGTGGTTGGATTTGCGGTTCAGAAAAGACGCATCTTACGCCCGAGGAACGGACCTCTTGCGCAAGTTTCTGCAGCCGTTTTGCGCTCGGACCACCCAGCGGATTAGGTGACAAAATTCCTGCATTTTGAAGCCCAAACCGGTTTTCGAAATAGCCGTAAGCCTGGTGAAAAACCATGTATGGCTGATCACGAACCGGCGCAACCTGCACGTTGATTTCATTGCCAAGCTGTTTTAGCCGTTCGATGGTTTCATCGGCATTGGCCGTATATTTTTGAGAATTTTTTTCGTCCTGCTCCGCCAACCTTTGTGCGATATGCCGGACCATGACGATGGCATTGTCGGGATCAAGCCAGATGTGAGGGTCGAAGGCGTCTTCCGGCTTAACCGTCTCGTCATCATGACCCTCGTGGTCACCCTCTTCATGATCGTGATCATCGTGTTGATCCGACCCTTTGATCTTACTAAGTCCGGGAGACGCTGCGAGTACGACCGATTGCGCTTCCGGTGCAATGGCGCCTAAAGATTTGTCCAAAAATCCTTCGAGCTCCGGCCCTACCCAGAATACCATGTCGGCTTTCTGAAGCATCCGCGCCTGTGATGGTTTCAAGGAAAGGGAATGAGGTGACTGGGTACCGCTGATCAACAGTGCGGGCTTTCCCACGCCACGCATAACCGAAGCCACCAAAGAGTGTACGGGACGTATTGAACTCACCACACGCAGGTCGCTTGCAAAAGCCGATATACCGGCGGTTGTTGCAAAAACAAGCGTAGCAAATCCGGCAAAAATCGTTCGCACCACAGCCATCAAAACATTCATAAATTCCAGGATCGGTATTTGTGTAATGATATAACATGTGAGATACAAGGGGACATTTTGTCCACTCAACCGCCAAGTATACAAATCAAACACCCAATGAACGACATGTCGCCTCTTGTTAATCTGCAAAATGTCGGTCTTGAATCAGCCGATCACTGGTTAGTCCGCGGCGTTACCTTCTCCGTTCTGCCGGGACAGATTGTGACGCTGATTGGCCCAAATGGATCAGGCAAATCTACCACTGCAAAAATTGCTCTCGGCATTACCCAACCAAGCCAGGGCATAGCTCACAGGCGCGATGATCTTCGGGTTGGCTACGTTCCGCAAAAACTGAATATCGACTGGACATTTCCTTTAACTGTTGAGCGCTTCATTCATCTCACCGGGCGCATCGACGCCGACGCTGTACATGACGCGCTGTCTCTAACCGGAATACCCCATTTGAGTGGTCATGAAATGAGCACCTTGTCCGGTGGTGAATTCCAGCGGGCATTAATGGCGCGGGCGATTGCCCGCAAGCCAAATCTGCTGGTTCTGGACGAGCCGGTGCAGGGTGTCGATTTCAACGGTGAGATTGAACTTTATAATCTGATTGGCTCAATTCGCGACGAGTTGAAGTGCGGCGTGTTGTTGATATCCCATGACCTGCATCTGGTGATGGCTGCCACGGATCTCGTGATTTGTCTGAACGGCCACATGTGTTGTCAGGGCAGCCCAACTGCGGTTGCTGAAACTCCCGAATACAAGCAACTATTTGGTGGCCGCGCCGCAGGGCTCGCATTTTATCTTCATCAGCACGACCATATTCATCTGGCGGACGGAAGCGTGATGCATTCAGACGGATCAGTCACCAACGATTGCCACCCGGAAGACGGCCACCATGATCACGCTGGCCCGCCGAAGACGATCCAGCCGCAAGACAAGACAGATGCTGGATGATTTTTTTGTTCGCGCACTGGTGGCTGGCATTGGAGTGGCGCTGATTGCTGGTCCTCTGGGGTGTTTCATCGTCTGGAGACGTCTGGCCTATTTTGGCGACTCCCTCTCACATGCGGCTTTGCTGGGTGTAGCCGTTGGAGTATTGGCCGATATCAACATAACACTGGCCGTTTTGGCGGTCTGTGTCGGCGTCTCTTTCATCATGGTGTTGCTGCAGAACCGTTCTAATATTTCTTCAGATGCGTTGCTCGGAATTTTCTCTCACAGTGCGCTGGCGATTGGCCTGGTTGTGCTGTCGCTGACAACCTGGATCCGTGTTGATCTGATGGGCCTGCTGTTTGGTGACATTCTGGCGGTATCCAAGACCGACATTCTCGCCACCTATTGTGGTGGTATTTTGATCCTTGCGGTGCTCACAACGATCTGGCGACCGCTATTCGCCGCCACAGTCAATCCTGAATTGGCTGAAGCGGAGGGCATGGCACCCAAACGCACCAATCTCATTTTTACTCTGCTGACGGCCGCTGTCATTGCGCTGTCAATCAAGATCGTTGGCGCCCTGCTCATTACCGCCTTGCTGATCATCCCAGCAGCCACCGCACGCCGATTTTCCGCTAGTCCTGAGGTAATGGCATTGGGTGCGGCGCTGGTTGGAGTTGCCTCGGTCAGCGGCGGGCTGTTTGCGTCCTTACAGTGGGATACACCGTCGGGACCCAGTATTGTGGTTGCAGCTGCATGCCTGTTTGCATTAAGTCAATCACCACTGGGCAAACTGTTTGCCACCAACAACCGCCATTCAGGAAAGGAAACGCCGTGAGTCCCAATCAATCGATCCCTTCCCTCACCAAAAATCAGGAACTGGTCCTGACCACATTGGATGACGCAAAAACCTCGCTCAGCGCCTATACCATTTTGGACAATTTGCGCGCCGAAGGCTTTCGCGCGCCTCTTCAGGTCTACCGTGCATTGGAAAAACTCATCGAAGTCGGTCTGGTGCATCGGCTGGAATCCCTCAATTCTTTCGTTGCATGTCAGCATTCCAACTGCGATCAGCACAAAGCAATTGCATTTGCTATCTGCAATTCATGCGAACGAGTTGAGGAACTGAACAACTCCAAGCTCTCAACTCTTGTGCAGACGATTTCCAGCGACAGGCATTTTCAACTTGAAAACTCAATCGTCGAGTTACGCGGAAAATGTGCAGACTGTTTTGCGGATGGACAACATCAGGTTTGAACTCCCGCAGGTTTCCTAATTCCGGCCTCGAGTATTGAGAATGAATGTAACTACCCAGCTACCCCAACCTGATGCTTTTATAGACGGCCCATCAGACG